>CALLZJ010000473.1 GCA_937858435.1 uncultured bacterium | reverse complement strand
CCCGCCGGCGCCGCTCCCCCCCCCCCCCCACCCCCCCCTTGCGCCGGCTTTGCCCGGCGCGCCCGGGCTGCGCCCGCCTGTCCGCCGGTCGATGTGTCTGCCGCAGGGTCGCTTGAGCCAGCCACCATCGGCTAGGAAGACCTACTCTTCACTTCGTGCCCACCGTCTGGCCCCTGAAGCCGCTCTTGCTCTACCAGGAGGGCCTGGATCACCTCAGCGTTGGCGGCTGGGAACGGTAGCCGGGCCAATTCGGACCATGATGCCCAGCGAAACGGCGGCCGGGGGCTGCCGGTCCCGACCAGCTCGCAGCGAATGAAGTGGAGTTGCAGCCGGCCGTGGGCATAGTCGTGTTCGACCACTTGCCGCCAGACCGAGGGGCGTACCGCCAGCCCGGTCTCTTCCATGACTTCACGGGCCAGGGCCGCCTCCAGCGCCTCGCCGGGCAGCACCTTCCCGCCGGGAAACTCCGCGCAGCCAGCCAGGGGGCAACCCTCGGGCCGCACCCCCACGAGCACACGCTCGCCATGAACCACGATCCCGACCACGATGGTGGTACGCTCGGCGGCGAACTCTGGGATGAAGGACCTGGCCGGCGTGGAGGGCGGTTCCGTGCTCATCTTGCGGTCCCCTGGGCCCGTGCCTATGTTGAAGATCAACGTAGTCTCGAAGATGGACCCTGGCGAGGCGAGCATGATTCCCATCGATCTGTCGGGCCAGGTGGCCCTGGTGACTGGCGTCGGCGACAACGAGGGCTTTGCCTGGCACATCGCCAAGGCCCTCCAGGCCGCGGGTGCCCGGCTCATCTTCTCCGTACATCCCCGCTTGCTCGGCATCGTTGAGAGCATCCTGGACCGCGAGCAGGATGCCGAGTCGCGCGTGTTGCCGTTCGGCGCCGGCACGCTGAAGGTGGACAAGCTCGTGCCCTGCGACGTGGCCTACGACACCATGGACGACGTCGACGAGAAGACCCGCAACGACCGCCGCTTCGCCAAGCATGGCGACTACAGCATTCAGGGCATGATGGCCCAGGTGGCCAAGGATTTCACCCATATCGACCACGTCATCCCCTCCGTGGCCTTCAGTCCCGAGATCACCAAGCGGATGGCCGACACTTCGCGCAGCGCTTACCTGACGGCCCTGTCGATCAGTTCCTACTCCTTGACCAGCCTGCTGCGGGCGACGGCCCCTTTTATGAAGGATCGCCCCCATGCCTCAGCCCTGGCCCTGAGCTATCTGGGAGGCGAGCGGGTCGTGCCCCACTACGGCGGCGGCATGTCCACGGCCAAGGCGGCCCTGCAGATCGACTGCAAGCAACTGGCTCAGAACTACGGCCCGGAGGGGATTCGCGTCAACTGCATCTCCGCGGGCCCCTATGCCTCGCGGGCGGCCCGGGCCATTGGCGACATCAAGCACATGATCGACCATGCCACGAGCCGCAGCCCGCTGCCCCGGCCCATTGAGGCCGACGACGTCGCCCATGCCGCGGTCTTTCTCTGCAGCCCGCTGGCCGCGGCCGTCACGGGGCAAGTCCTGTACGTGGATTGCGGCTATAACGTCATGGGCGTCTAGCCCTGGAGCGGGGGTGAAACTCCCGACGCCGCGCTGGGGTATACGCTAAGATGGCCCACAGGTCGCTTCCTTAACTCTCCTCTTTCAGAAGGTTGGTGCTGAATGAAACACGCTTGGACTCTCTGTCGGGCCCTCGTGCTCCTTGGTTGCCTCGCTTGGTTCGTGCCCACGGTCCAGGCGCAGGCGAAAGATCCGCAGAAGTACGTGACGCCGGACTGCAACGTCTATGTCCACGTCAATTTCAATCACCTCTTCAAGTCGGACATGCTCCGCAAGGTGCTCCCGGTCCTGGCCGACAAGTACGGCGAGAACCTGGTCAAGATGGTCGCGCAGATGAACGAGCAAGCGGCCCCGCTCGAGGCCATGTGGCCGATCCTGCAGGAAGCCCTGCGGGATCCGGAAAAGGTCGCCGAGTTCCTCGACAACGCCTCCCAGGGGCTCACCGACCTGGTGGTCATGGTGAACACCAAGTCCGAAAAGGACGTCTTGATCCTGATCTTCAGCCCGGCCATGAACGCGGGCATGCTGGAAATGGTGAGTGGCATGCTCGAAGGCCAAATGCCCGGTATGCTCGAAAAGGAGAAGGAAGGCGGCAAGACCATCTTCCTCTTCACTCCGCCCGACCAAGGCGAAATCAACGTGGCCTTGACGATGTTGGATGACGGCATCTTGGGGATCAGCCTAAACAAGGACCGTCTCAAGAAGGCGATGAAGGCCAGTTCGGGCAAGCCCAGCCCGGAACTGGCCGCCATGCTCGCCAAGCGCCAGGCCGATCACACGGTCTTCATTGCCGCCATGCCCGACGAAGAGGATGCCCCCAAACAGGTCTCGGGTTTCGTGCGCTTTGACAAGGACCTGACCATCGAGATGAAGGCGACCTATGCCGACGCCGAAAAGGCGGCCGAGGAGGCCAAGGAGGCCACCGAGGGCATGGAAGGCATGGCCGAGATGATGAAGGGCCTCGCTGGCGGCAATGAGGAGATCGGGCCGCTTCTGGAACTGCTGACCGGCTTCAAGGCCAAGGCCGACGGCAAGGTCATGACCGTCAGCGGCAAGATCGAGGGCGATAAGGTCCTCAAGGCGCTCAAGAAGAAGTAAGCCACTCGCCAACTCTCAGGCCCAGTCGGCCCCCCGGTCGACTGGGCCTTTCTCTGCGCCCGTCTGAACTTGCCAGATGCCGCTCGGCTGCGAACCTCACACCATCTCGAACAAGAGCTGCTGCCGGGGGCCCGGACGATGGAAGGCGGCAGTGGACAAATCCGGGCCGCGCTCGGCAAAGCCCAGCCGCTTGCGGTGCAGCTCGAACGTCTGCTTGGCCAGCGTGGCCCATATGCCCTCGCCCGACATCCGCGTGCCGAAACGTGGGTCGTTGAGCCGCCCGCCCCGAAGTTCGCGGACGCGCCGGAGCACCTTGCGCTCGCGCCCCGGGAAGTGCTGAGCGAGCCATTGCTGGAACAGCTCCTTCACGCCGAAAGGCAGCCGCAACATGATGTATCCCGCGAAGCTGGCCCCCGCCTGCCGAGCCGCGGCCAGGATCGCCGGCACCTCGTGGTCCGTCAGCCCAGGTAGGACCGGCGCGACCATGACCCCGACGGGGATGCCGGCCGCCGCAAGCTGCCGGATGGCCGCGAGCCGGCCCAGCGGCTGCGGGGCCCGCGGCTCCATGAGCCGGGCCAGTTCCGCGTCTAGCGTCGTGATCGACAGGCAAACCGAGACCGCCTCATGGGCCGCCAGTTCGCGGAGCAGGTCCACGTCCCGGGTCACCAGCCGGCTCTTGGTCACGATGCTCACGGGGTTCCGAAACTCGGCCAGCACTTCCAGACATTGGCGGGTGAGTTGCAGCCGTCGCTCCAGAGGTTGGTAGGCATCCGTCACGCCGCTCATGGCAATCACGGCTGGCTGCCAGTTGGGGCGGAGGAGTTCCTGCCGCAAGAGCCGGGCGGCATCGTGCTTGACGTAGATCTGCGTCTCGAAGTCCAGCCCCGGCGACAGGTCCAAGTACTCATGCGTGGGCCGGGCGTAGCAGTAGACGCAGCCATGCTCACAGCCCCGATACGCATTGAGCGACCAAGTAAAGGGGACGTCGGGGCTGTTGTTGCGGACAAGGATCGACCGGCTGCGATCCTCATGGACGACGGTAGCCGGGCTGACGTCGGGGCCGTCGAGCGGCTCATGATGCTGCCGGCGAAAGCGGGCGGGTGGATTGTCCAGGGCGGCACGACCGCGGAGTGGCAAGGTGATCATCCGAAACCCCCTGCGGAAAGATAGCAACCTCCCAGCCATTAGTGTACACAAGAACACTTACCCGTCAAGAGGCAGCCGCCGGGCAGGCCGCCGCCCCGTCTCCATCCTACGCCAGGGCCGATCCGTCCGGAGCGGTCGTGGGCTGTTCAGATGCCACTTCTGAACAAATCCAAGGCAAATCTCGGGAGATGCGCAGGCCGACCGAGCCCGGCGGCGGGGACCGCCCGGTGAAGACTTGGCGAAGACACTTGGGATCACGGCCGCGGTTGAACGGCGACCTGGGCCAGGTAGATGCTCGTCTTGCCCTCATGCGAGGAGTAGTAGCTGACCCAAAGTCGGCCATCATGCCAGACCAGTCCAGCGTAGCTCGTGTCCCCACCCGAGGGGAGCGTCAGGGCCTCGGTCAGTTTGCCTTCTCGGGCATCGAGCCAGCAGAGGGCCGTCCGGACGCGTTTGTCATAGAGTCGCACGGCAGCGCGCAGGC
>CALLZJ010000472.1 GCA_937858435.1 uncultured bacterium | reverse complement strand
GGAGCCACCAGCCCCACGGACGACCGCGACGGCACGATCACCCGCCACCCGGTCGCGCAGCCGCCGAGTGCCCAGCTGGGGCGGGCGTTGCCGGCCCCCTTCGCGGCCGTCGTCGAGCAAGTGCCGCCCACCTTCTCTGCCGCGCGGGTGAGTGGCCAACGTGCCTACAAGCTGGCCCGCCGGGGGACGCCGGTCGATCTTGAGTCCCGGCCCGTTCGCATCGATCGGCTCGAATGCCGCCGCTACGAATTCCCCTGGCTTGAAGTCGAAGTCGCCTGCGGCAAGGGGACCTACATCCGCGCTCTGGCCCGGGACGTCGGCCAGGCCCTCGACTGCGGGGCCTGCGTCCAGCGGCTGATCCGCACGGCCGTGGGCCCCTTTCGCCTGGCGGAGACACTGCCCTGGGACGCCGACGCCGAGACGGCAAGGAAGCACGTGCGGCCGCTGCTGGCCGCCGTGGAACACCTGCCGCGGCTGACGCTATCCGCGGAAATGCTGTGGCGCCTCAGGCACGGGCAGAAGCCCGTCAGCCCGCCCGACCTGGCCGGCTGGGTGGCCGTGCTGGATGATGACGGCCAACTCAGCGTGCTGGCCGAGGCACGAGTGGCCGAACGCCAACTCGTGCCCCGGATGGTCTTTCAGTCCGACTCTTGAACCGAGTCTACCGGCGGAAACTACCGGCCGTCACCTGCCCGTCCCGCCAGAGGTCGATGGCGGTGAGGACCTGGGCGACTGCTTCATGTTCGGAGTCGGCAGCCGCGACGAACTCGCGGAGTCGGCCCGCGTCGGTCGGATAGGGCACGCTGCAGACAAAGCGATGCTCGCCGGTCGGCAGCTTCTCAAGCCGGTAGCCCCGGGCCTCGACGCGGGCCAGGGCCGACTTCAGTTCCGCCCAATCGAGCGTGGCGGCGGCGCTGGTGCGGGCCGTGGGCAGCCGCTGCGGGAGAAGTCCGAGCGAACCCGGATCGGGGATACGCAGCGGGGGCAAGCTGCCGGCCGCCGTCGCCGTCGTGGGCGCTGGTGCGGGCTTATCCAGCTTCGGTTCGGCCCGATTCGGAGCAGGCTTCGGGGCTGGCTGCCTTCCTCGGTCGGCGAAGTCGGGTCCACGTGGGGCCTGGAGCATCTCCGGCATGGGCGGCAGGTAAGCACCATTGCCCAGGGTGCGCCCCTGGGCTGAGATCGGCGGCGCGGTCGGACGCGGCGTCGGCCGGGCGTTGGGCGCGACCGGAGCGTAGGACGGCGGCGGCGCCTGGTACGTCTGCCCCGGCACCATCCCCGGGTAGACCTGAGCGGCCAAGGGCATCGGACTCGGAGCGGCATAGGGCGGCAGACCGCCGCCACAACCACCGGGGCCTCAGGCACCCTGCGTCCAGCCCGGCCCGGCTCCGACCATGGGGATGGCCACCGCCAACACCCAGGCGCTCCACGAGACGTGGTTTCGCGGCAAACGGATCATGCAGCCTCCTCGGTCGGGGACGGCGCGCGGCAGAGCACGCCACCCGGGGCTCGAGTTGCCCGGTGCCCCAAACGGGGACCCGGCCAAGGAGAAGAGGAAGACGCTCGGACAGCAGACCTGGCGTGCCGACCCGGCCGACGCCGTCAGCCGCGCACGCCCTGGCCGCGGCGGGAGGGTGCAGCTCCCCGGGCCAGTGAAGGCGGGACTATAGCAGAAAACCTTCTCAGGAAAAGGGCAACTGGAACGAGCGGCCGACCCGGGGGATTTGTTCGTTGCTAGTCGGGCAGTTCGAAGACCTCCCCGCCGTTACGGGATGCCAGGGCATGCAAGTTCGTTTCATCATGGTAACCGAGGA
>CALLZJ010000471.1 GCA_937858435.1 uncultured bacterium | reverse complement strand
TCGGCATGCGGAGGCCGCCTGGGAACGCCTGGAACCCCTGTGGCGACCCCCTGGAACCCCCGTGGAGACCCCCGGGCGAGGCGTGGCGGACGCGCCCAGGTGCCTGGCGAGCCCCGGAGACTCCATTTTGTCATGAGTAGGAGCCCGTGGAGACCCCGTGGCGATACGTGGCGGACGTGCCCAGACGCCTGGCGAGCCCTGGAGACCCCATTTTGTGATGTGTAGGAGCCCCTGGCGATGCGTGGCGGACGCGCCCAGACGCTTGGCGGATGCGCCGCGCGGCCGTGATGCGGTGCCGGGACGGGCTAGGCGGCGCGGCGGAGGCTGTCGATGACCCGTTCGAACTCGTCGTTGTTCTCGAAGTGGATCACGATCTGTCCCTTTTCCGCGCTGCGGAGGCGGATGGCAACGCGCGTGGCCAGGCGCTGCCGCAAGTCATCCTCGATCTGCTGAACGTGAGCCGTCTTGGCGGCGGCGGGCTGGCTCGGGGAGGCCGGGTCAGGCGTGGTGGCCCGAGCCTCCTTCACCATGGCATCCACCTGGGGGACGGAGAGACCCTTGGCGATGATCTCCCGGCACAGGCCTTCCTGGCGTGCCGGATCGTCCAGCGTGACCAGGGCCCGGGCATGGCCGCCGCTCACCTGTCCGAGCCGCACGGCTTCCTGCACGGTGGCGGGCAGTTCGAGCAGGCGGATCAGGTTGGCGATGGTGGAGCGGTCGAGGCCGATCTTGCGGGCCAGTTCTTCCTGGGTGAGTTGATAGCGCTGGAGGTAATCGTGGAAGCCCTGAGCCTTTTCAATGGGATTCAGATCGCTCCGCTGGAGATTCTCAACGAGGGCAGCTTCGAAAGTTGCTTGGTCGTTGAAGTCGACGACGTGAACGGGAATCTCGGTCCAGCCGACTTCCCGCGCAGCCCGAAGCCGACGTTCCCCGGCGATGAGCTGGTAGCCGTCCTCGACGGGCCGGACCAGGACCGGCTGAAGCAGGCCATGAGTAGCCAAGGACTGCTTGAGGGCGGCGAGTTCGTCGGCATCGAAGTCACGCCGCGGCTGGAACGGGCAAGTCGTGATGCGGTCGATGGGGACGGTGGTTGGGGCAGGGGCGGCAAGCGCGGCACTTTCGGCATCCGAGGACGTCTGGGACGAAATGCCCCCCAGCAGGGCGTCCAGGCCCCGGCCCAGTCGGCGTTTTTCGGTTATCACGGCCAGCCTCCTTGCAGAACCAGGGCCATCCTTGGCGCGGCAAGGTTAGCAGAAGGTCGAAAACGAGGCAATGCAGTCTCGCCGACCCGCGGCCAGGACTTTCCCATGAGGTGCAGCCGCCAGGAGTGGCATAATCGCTCGGTTTTCAGGACAAGCGGGGCCAACCTGGACAAACTGGCGGAAGAGCCGGGCTTAGGCTGGCCGATCTTGGGCAAGCACGCCGCGGCGAAGCCGCGCTCACACCTTGGATGGCCATCCGGAGATTCCGTCGTGCGGCACCTGCCCCTGGTCTGCGTCCTGGTAGCAATCGGGCTTTTGACCCCCTGGTTCCTGGCGGCCGAGGAAGGCGGGTTGTTCCTCGACCGCTACCCGGTGCCCGAGAGCACGATCCAGGCTCCCTTTCCACCCGCGGCCATCTGCCTGCCCAAGCTGGCGGGCCGCATTGTCGACTACACGAACAACCACGGCGTCGACCGCCGCTTCTGGTCGCCGAGCCTGGGCTGCTGGCGTGACGTCTATGTTTATTTGCCGCCCTGTTTCGACCCCAAGCTGCGCTACCCGGTCGCGGTCTACTTCCACGGCGTGCTGCAGGACGAAAAGTCCTTCGTGAGCCTGGTCGCTCCTGCCCTCGATGCCGCCATCCGCTCCGGTTCCTTGCCGCCCATGATCGTGGTGGCCCCGGACGGCAGCTTCACCGGCGAGCCGAACCGTTACGATCCGGGCAGCTTCTATATCAATGGCCCGCGTGGTCGGTATCAGGACTGGGTCCTTTACGACCTCTGGCAGTTCATCGAGGATAAGTACCCGATCCGACCGGAAAACAAGGCCCACATCATGGTCGGGGTCTCCATGGGCGGCTTCGGGGCTTTCAACATCGCCATCAAGGAACATGAACGGTTCGGCATCGCGGTCGGCGTGCTGCCCGCTCTCAACGTCCGCTGGATGGGCTGCGACGGCTGCTACTTCACCGACTTCAGCCCGGAGAACTGGTGCTGGCGGACCCGCATGGACAATCCGAATGAAGTCATTGGCCGGTTCGGCTTCATCCTGGTGCGGGTGCGGCAGTTCATTCATCCCGCCTTCGGTGCGGGTCCCGAGGCCCTGGCCCTGGCTGCCCAGGAGAATCCCATCGAACTGCTCGAACGCCATCCGCTGCGGAGCGGCGATCTCGACATGTGGGTGGGGTACGCTGAAGAGGATGAGTTCAACCTGGATGCCCAGGCGGAGAGCTTCATCTTCGCGGCCCGGCAGCGTGGCCTGGATGTCTCCTGCTACCGGGTGCGGCGTGGTCGGCACTCCGAGGCCACCGCCCTGGTCATGCTGCCCGATGCCGTCCGCTGGATGCGGGAGACCATGGAACGGCACGGCGTCGCGGGCCCAGTAGCTCCTTAGGCTACTCCGGCGCCTTGGGTGAATGACCCAAGAGGTTGAGACGCAGGCCGACCGTAACTTGGCGATCAGCGGCGACAACCGCAAGCGCTGTCGCCAAGGCCTTGTGTCCGGGCTCCGGCGTCACGAGAGCCGGGCTGGCCGGCGGCCGCGTCAACGGCCAGAGCAGTAACGTGGCCGGATGGTTGCTGCCGATCGCGTCGGCACTCTTGCGAAAGAGGGTGCGATCGTCGAGCGGAGCGGGATTCGGATCGTCTCCGGCGGCGACGGCAAGGGCAAACTCGGGATGTGGGGCCGTGCCGAGGTGCTCATCTTGAAGCGGCTGCCGGGCCAAGCGAAGGGTGTAGACCTGTGGGTTCCATTCCTGTCTGCGATAGTCGGTGAAGGGATGGTGGACCCGCACGGCTGCGAGCAGGGTGCCGGGTGCGAACTCGCGCCAGGTCAGGCCGTTCTCGATCTGCTCCAAGGTGGCCTGGGCGGGTGTGCTCGCCCGCAGCCAGATTTCCAGGAGTAACTCCTCGCCGGATGCCACCTGCAGCGACTTGGTGGCCAGCACGGCTCGGACGGCCGGCGCAAGCTCCGCGGGCGGTTGAGCCTCGGCCGCCGCCACAGACCATGATGCCGATTTTGGCTCCGGCGGCGCGGCGGCACCTTTCAGAGCCAGAGCGGCAGCAGTCGCCACCAGGGCCGTGAACAAGAGACCGAAGGGCCAAGCGGGTCGCCAGTCGGGTGCCAACGTCAGACCATGATTGTGCCGCACGGCATCGCAAACTCGGAGGTCAGGTTTGGAATCCAAATCTGGATGGCGCCGCCGGCCAAGAAGGAGCGGCCCCCGAGTCGGCCCGGTTGGCGGAGCGGCACGCGGTCGTTGGCCTGCCGCTGGACCTTGCCGTAGAAGCCGTAGACCGGCTTCTGCAGCTTCACCTTTTGAATCTTGGCCAGACCCATTTGCGTGTCGGCCAGACTGTTCCAGGAGTGCATGACCGCCAGGTACTCCCGGGCATACTCGAGCATCGACAGCCCCAACTGATCCGCCTGGCTGCGGTAATCGTCCAGTCCAGGAATGTCCGTACCGGGTACGGGCAGGATGGAGCACCACCAGGGGCTGAGAGGGGTTCCCAGGGAACGGTTGCCCCGGCGGTCGGGTTGGAAGGCCTCGAAGCCGGTGAACTTGAAGAGTTCCCAGCCCGCGGCAAACTCGTGACGCCGCGCGGTTCCACATTGGAAGGCCTGCCGTACTCCGGCAGGTGCATGCACGAAAACGAGAGAGTCATTGAGAGCAGGCATGGGGGATTCTCCAGGGCGACATGATACCCCTGATACGCTCCAGCCCAGGCCATCTTACAGGACCCGGTTCGTTTGCCGGCCGGAAAGGGTGGGGTTCATCAAACCCACACGCCAACCTGTGACTCGAAATCCCGGTCACTGCGCCCGGCACAAGTGGATGTCCAGCTCCTGCCCGTCGATCTTCACGGTCTTCCGGGCCGCGTCAGCTCCGAGCGCGGCAGTGGCCCACTCGGTGCAAAGCGTCTCGGCCATGATGTACTCACGGAACTGCGTGAGCGCGGCCTGCAACTCCGCCCCGCCGCTCTGCAACCAGAGCCGGATGCGATCGTCCAGGTTCAGGTCGGCTTCCTTGCGCAGCTCCTGGATGTTACGCACCACGTCGCGGGCCAGTCCCTCCCGTTTCAGTTCCTCGGTGATGCGCGTGTCCAGAGCCAAGATGGTCCCCCGGTCGACGATCACCGCCCAGCCCTCCGGGGCCTTGGTGGTCACGCTGACTTCGTCGGGACCCAGCGGCAAGTCTTCACCGTCGAAATGGACGGTCACGGCCTGGCCACTCAGGAGCTTGGGATCCGCCTCGTCGGCGGCGAGGGCAGCCACGGCCGCGGCCGCGCTACGCAGCTTCGGTCCCAGACGCGGCCCCAGGGTCTTGGGATTCGGCCGTAGTTCGAACGTCACCAGCGCGCCGGTCGAATGCTCATGCAGCCCGGCGCATTTGACATTGCACTCTTCCTCGATCTGGCTCGAAAAGCGGACCAGTGCCCGGCGATCAGCCTCTGAACCGGGCTGCACCTTGAGCAGCGCCAGCGGCTGCCGGACCTTGATCTTCACCTGATTCCTGAGGGCCTTGGTCAAGCTCACCAGCCGTAGGAGTGCCTCCATGTCGGCGGAAAGCTCGGCATCGATGAGTTGCGGTTGGGGCTCGGGATAGGGCTCATGGTGGATTGAGGCCGCCGCTGGCTGACCTGACGTCGCTACCGCCACCACCAGGTTCTGGTGCAGTGTCTCCGTGAGGAAGGGAATGAGCGGGGCGCAGAGTCGGGTCAGGGTCGTCAGCGTGGTATAGAGCGTCTGGTAGGCGGCGAGCTTGTCCGTGCCCTGTTCGCTCTTCCAGAAGCGGCGGCGATTGCGGCGGACGTACCAGTTGCTCAGCTTCTCGTCCACGAACTGCTCGGCCGCCACGCAGAACGCCTGGAGGCTATAGCGTTCAAACTCGCGCCGGGCCGTTTGGATGAGCAGTTGCAGGTCGGACAGAATCCAGCGGTCGATGTCGGGCCGCTCCTTGATCGGCACCTGCGGAGCATGCGGATCGAAGCCATCCAGCCGGGCGTAGTTGGAGAAGAAGCTGTAGGTGTTCCAGAGTTTGAGGATGAAGCGGCTACGCAGTTCCTCGGCAGGGCCGGAGCCGAAGCTGAGGTTGTTCACCGGGTTCTGCCGACAGTAGAGCCAGCGCATCACGTCGGCCGACATGGGCGGCTTGGCTTCCTGCCGCCCATCCGGGTAGGTCACGGTCCAGCCCTCGTCGGCGGCGGCCTCGAAGGCGATGGCATTGCCCTTGGACTTGTGCATCTCTTCGCCGTGCTCGTCCCG
>CALLZJ010000470.1 GCA_937858435.1 uncultured bacterium | reverse complement strand
ACGTCCCCCTGGTGTCGCGGCGGGCTGCAGTCTGCGACTACTGCTCGCCGTCATTCTGAGCCGTGGCCGTGCCCTGCAGCGCCTTCACTTCCGCCTCGGTCAGTTCCTTCTTGAGGGCCGGCCCAAGGAACTCGCCCACACGCAAGGCGTAGAACTTGCCTTCGACCTGGAACACGACCGTGTGGGGGGGCGTAATCGAAACAACTTTACCTTTCAAGACCAGATTGCGGCGGGTGTCGCGCACCTCGAACGTGTCCCGGGCCGGCTCCGCCCGCAGGGTGATGTAGTCATTCGTCATCCGATTGCGCAGCGAGGCCTCCACCGTTGAGTAAATCGGGGTAATGTTGTTGACCATCACGCTGGTGAGTTGCGTGAAGTCGAGCACTTGCCGATCTGGGGCGGTGGGCGCGGTGGACGCGGGGCCGGCAGCCGCGGTAACGGGGGGCGTCAGACCGGCGAAGACGTTCCGGGCAGTCAGGGCAAGATAGTCCCGTTCGCCGCTGCGGGGCTGTGCCAGCTTCGACCGGCCAAACAGGCCCGTCGGCGCCAACTGGCTCAGCGCCAGCCCCAGGCCGACCGGGCCGCCCTTGAGCCCCGTGACAAACTCCAGCCCGATAACCCGAGGATTGGGTGCCGCGAGCAGGAAGTTGCGGTTGGTCGCGCCGGGGATGCTCAGCGCCTCGAACTTGATAGCCACCTCCAGCTTGCCGTCCGCCCCCGCGGCCAGGGGCGTGATGCCAATCTCCTTGATGGCATGCAGCAGGTTGATCGAGTAGAAGTCCTTGAGAAAGCCGAGCAGCTTCGGGTAGGTCCCCTCCACGGTCACGTCGAACATGAGCGGAACGGTGAGATTGCCGCCCCGGCTCGTGCCGCGGACCTGGGTCTCCGCCGGCCGCTTCTTGACTTCGAGCCCGTGCTTCTGGAACCGTTCAAGCAAGAAGGCCCGGTAGCGGGCGGCCGCGATGGTGGGGTCCGGCGGCAGGCTCACGGCCTGCCATTCGCGCACGCGCGCCTGCTTCTTCTCCAGGTCGGCCCGCTTGGCCACCAACTGGGCCACCTCGCCCTTGAGCCGGGTGATATCCAGATCGCGCTCTTCCAGGCCGGACAGCACTTGCTGGCCGACGACGACCACAGCCACCAGGCCGACGAAGAGGGCTAAGACCAGCCAGAGAATGCGAGGGTTGATCGTCGTGTTCATGGGCGGCCTCCTGGAGTCCGCGGTCGTACGGTGGGCCGAGGCCGCTGCTCGGTGCGAATTTCACCCGGCTGGGTCCGCAATTGGCCGAGTTGCAGCAGGCTTTGGTACTCGGACGGCTGCATGGGGAAGACCTTGAGCACGCCCCGCACCTGATTGGGATTCTGGGGCTCACGCTCCCAGCGCTCGACCTGCCAGTGGCGTTCGCCATCCAGCGCCTGCCGGAGCCGAACCAGGGCCTCGGACGACTCGGCCGTCGCTTCCAGGTCGATATGGGCCACGGGCTTAAGGGTCTGCTTGGCAGCCGGAGCCGGGACCGCGGGCTGGCGCGGCCCGCCAACCGCTCCGGGGCGGGCCGTGGCCAGGGGCGCGGGCGTCGGAGGAATCGTCAGCCAGGACGCGCGAGTGATTCGCACCCCTTCGAGTTCTGGGAAACGCACGGTCAAGTTGTACAACTCGTCGAGGACGACGACCTCGGCCTCGCGCCAATTGGCGATTGCCGTGTATTTCTCCTCGGTGACGCCATAGCCTTCGATCTCGGTCTTGAGCGTCTTGATGCGCTGATTGAGTTCGGCAATCTCATCGGCCCGACTGCTCGACTCGAGCCAGTACCAGCCCCCCACCAGTCCAAAGATGGCTGCGGCCAACGTTCCGCCAGCGATCGCATAGAACCGCGCCTTGCTGGGCTGGGGCACGGTGCGCTTCGGCGCGACGAAATTGACCGGCAGCTTCTTCAGCCGAGTCGCGGCCTCGAGCGCCCCCGCGGCATGGAGGAAGTCGAAATCGGTTGGCAGGGGGCGCGTCGCTCGAACCGTCTGGAAAGGGTCGAGCGGCCGGACGGCAATATCGAGTTGGTCGGCGAGGGCAGCCACTTCCTCCGACACGCTGGCCCCAGCCAGGAAGAGGGCTTGCACGGCCGTCTGGGGATAGGCCGCCCGATAGGCCGCCAGGGCCCGCTTCAACTCGGCCGTCCAGTCGCCTTCGGTATCGAGCGTGCGGCCGTAGAGCCACTCGTGCCCCTGGGCCACGATCAGCTCCGAACCCGCCACGTAGGCCGAGACCTGCCCTTCCGCCTGGTGCGGTTGCAACTGGACGAGCATACCCAGGGCGTGCGGCAAGACGGCGCTGAGCTTGAGCCCCGCGGCCTGACAGAGTCGCTCGAGAGCGGCCAGGTGGCTCTTGCGGATCATCAGGGCCAGGGCCCGCCGTTCGCCCGTGGGCCAGGGCAGCGAGATGGGCTGGTGATCGAGAACGACCTCGTCCGGGGCGACGGCCAGTTCCTTGAAGGTCTGGAACTGGACGATGGCAGGCTCTTCGTGGGCCGGCGCCCGCGGATAGCGGGCATCGCGGCACAGCAACGTGGGGCGCCCGATCGTGGCCACGACCGGCGCTGGCTTAATGCCTGCCGCCTGGAGGTGGGCCCGGAGGTCGCCGCCGATCACCGCGGCCTGGGCCGGGGCGAAGGGCACGCTGAGCCCCACGCCGCCCCCCAGTTGCACCTGCCCGCCCCTGAGCTGCCCTTCGAGCAGCTTAAGGCCGGTTGCATCCCAATCGAGTGCCAGGAATCCTGCCATGCCAACCATCCTTACTTGTCTTGCAGAAGAATCGGCTTGGGCTGGGAGAACGGGTAGCCCCGCCCCAGTTCGCTGATGTCACGCCAATAGAGCAGCCGGGGTCGTCCGGCATTCACGTCGATGACGGCTTCGAGCCGCACCATGGGGCCACCCACTTCAAAGTACCCCACCGCCTGAACGCGGTAGACCTGCGACCGGGTGGTGATGTACGGTTCCCATTGCCGCATGCTGGCGGCACTGACCTGCGCCTGGATCATGAGCCAGGCCGGACTGTTGAAGGACGCGGCCTGGCTGGGGTCGATGGCGCCGGGTGCGGGACGGGCCGCGAGAATCTTCTGCACGTCGGCCGTGGTGATGCCGGGCAGGACCTGCACGACGTCCGCGGGCGCCGTGTTGATGTTGATGCGGGCTGGTAACTCGTAACGCTCATCCGTGGTGAACTTGTCGAACAGGATCGGCAGGTACTGCTGCAGCACCTCGGGCTTGGAGGACTGGAGCGGACTGCGATAGATCGTGGTCACCTGCTGCCCGCCCGACCCGCCACCACCCGAGCCCGAAGCGGACGTCGGCGGCGCTTGCACCTGGGCGTCCACCAGACTCCAGAGCGACGAGACCGCGACCATGGACGAACTGTCGGCGCCGCCCAGATCAAGGTCGGCGGAGTCGGGTCCGCCTTCGATGATCTCAATGGTCGTACTGCCGCCCGGCGGGGTGCGCGGCGATCGAGCCTGCCGTGGTCCCCAGCGCCGGTAGGCCATGATAAAGCCCGCCAGGTCCGGTCCGAGGTAGGCCGTGAGTTGGTCGTAGGCCGTCTGCAAGTTGGAATCGTTGATGTTCAGGCGGGGCTGGCCGGTCGAATCGACGTTCAACTCCCGGCTGTAAACGGTGAAGTACTGGGCCAGGCCCGGGTCGATCAGGCCACCCGCATCGTCCTCGTCGGGGTCGAGCACGCCGTTACGATTGCGGTCGTTGCCCAGGAGGAGCCGGGGCGTGATCCCGCGGATATAGAGCAGTTCCTCGAGCGATTCGAGCGGCCCGTACTTGGGACCATAGCCCATGGCCGCGTAGTACATCGCATCGCCAGCGTCGCTGCCGGACTGGAGCCAATTGGTGATGGACATGGCCAGCTCGGTCGACATGTAGGGCAGCCGGGCGATCAGGTCCCGCGCGCGCTCGCCCGATGAATCCTGGCGGTTGAGCCGGAGCAGCCAGTTGAGATTGATCTTGCTCGACTCATCCTCGACGCCGAATCGGTAGCCGAACTGCGTGACGTAGGGGTCGTCGGCGGTTCGGGGGCTCACCAGGCTGAAGTAGCCAACGATGTTCCCGGCCGCGTCGACCACGGGCCGCTGATGAAACAGGTCCGCGTTGTCGTAGGCGAGGAAAGGAGCGGCGAAGCGGCTCGAAGCCTCCGTCGTCAGTCCCGCCGTTTCCGGATAGGCGAGGACGAACTGGGCATAGTGCAGCCCGGAATCGGCCAGCCGCCGCGCCTGGATGATCTTGTTGGCGGCCACCGCGCCTTCCAGCTCGGCATTCATCAGGTTGAAGTACTTGTACCCGATGAGCATGAGCAGAGCGATGACGATCAGCACGGCCAGGAGGATAACCCCGGAGCGGCGCCGCTGAGGTGTGCGCAGCATCATGGCGCGCCCCCCTTGTTCGGATTGGGGACTGCCGCCGTCGGCACCGAGACCACAAGCCGATAGGTCGACAGCATCGGGGACACCTCGTTGCCAAACTCCTCGAGCGGGCTGAGGCTCAAGGTGATCTCAATGGCCAGCGGCGGCCCCGACACCGACCCATCCCACTGGGTTTGCCAGGCACCGGTCAAGCCGTCGAAGTAACGGAACTCCAGGGCCACCACCTCGGGGGCCAGCACTTCACCACTGGCCGACGGGTCGAAGGCATCGTCGCTGGCCACGTTGCGGACTTCCTGGCGGACCAGCCCCTGCCCCGGCACCAGGCCGTAGACAATCCGCCGTTGATCGGCCATGCCCAACTGTGTTTCCAACTGTGCCGATCCCAGGCGCGGCAAGGCCGAGGTGAAGAGGGTCATCTGCTGTCCGTCACCGATCAGGCCGAAAGAGTACTGCCCGTAGACGGCAGTCTGGGTCGCCCCGGTGTCTCCCTGCATCGTCTCGTCTTCTTCGCCCTCGGTCTCGGTGGCGCTGCCGGCCGTGCCGCCGGTGGCCGCCGCCACGGTCGGAGCGGTGGGCAGCATGGCCAGGCTGGCTCGGACATCGGCAGCGACCCGGTTGAGCAGTCCCCGCGCCAATTGGGCCTCGGCGACGGCCCGCTGCCCGCTTGCCATGTAGCGCAGTTGCACGTCCAGGGCCACGTAGAGCGCGGCGAGGAGGAGCAGGCCAATGGAGATCGACACGACCACCTCGAGCAGCGTGTAGCCGGCCCGGCGGCCGCGAGTCGTGCGGTGCCTCATGGCCCACCTCCCACGCCGCTGCCGCCGGTCGTCGTGGTGGGGGTCGTGGTGTCTGGCTGCTTAAGTCGCGGATCGAGCATGACCCGGCTCAGGACGTATTCGAGTTCGACGCCGCCATAGGGATTGACCCACCGCACCAGCACCTCGACGCCCCAGAGACCGATGAGCGATTCGCCGGGCAGCACCGCCTCGGCCCAGTTTTCCGGATTGCAAGTCACGGTGAGTTGCCAGCCCTGGTCGTTACCGAGCGGAATCGACTCGGGTCCACTCGACTCCATGGGGACGACACCCGCGGACAGTTCGCTCAGCCGGGCCTCGGCGAGCATCGCCGCCTTGGTCAGTTGCTGGGCCCGCAGACCGGCGCGCGATCCCTGCTCCACCATCTGGGTGATCACCACGATGGAGAAGAGGAAGATCGCCAGGCCGGCAAGCACTTCAATGAGCGACATGCCGCGCCGCCGAGCTGGAAGCCGAGTCACTACCATCCGCCCGTGCTCCTAGAAACGATTGCGACTGAGAATGGCCGCGGTCCCAGTGACGGCCCGCACCCGCACCGTCCGCTCCTGCTGCTGGGCGTTGGACACGATCAGATCGACGTGGGCCATTTCCATGCCGTCAGGCCCCAGGATGCGGGCGGAACCGTCGGGCTGGAAGATGATGAAGAGCCCCTCGCCGCCCAGGACGCTGGCCGGCGTGAGGCGCAGATTGTGCTGGAACTGCTCTTCAAACACAATACCACCGCTCGCTCCGTCCGCCGACTGGGCGAAGAGGGGCCCGCCTGCCAGCCCGGCCAGTTCGGGCCAATGGTCGGTCAGGTCCGGGGCGATGCGGTAACTGGTGCCGCCCGGCTCCCAGGCGAAGCGGTAGGGCAGCCCGTCTTCCATGGCCCGGGTGCGGGCTCGCAAGAGGTCGGTCCGCAGCGTGTCCACGCCCTCCAGGAGATGCTGCGTCTGAAACCAGGCGTCAAACGAAGGAAACGCCAAGGCCGCAATGACGGCGATGATCGCCATCACCAGCAGGATCTCCATGAGCGTGAAGCCCGCGCGGGGCCTTGGCCTTTGCCGCATTCCTTCGTCCCTTGTGCGGGCCGCCCTCAGGCGAAGGCCCTACTAGCGTGATGCACTGCTGGCTTCGCCTTCCGGTCCCCAATTGCCCATGGGCCCCGAGGACCAGACGACGGTCCGCAAGATCGTTGTGCCGTCGGGCTGCATCTGGCTGATCGCCTGCCAGAGGTAGGGCCGACGCCAAGGGTCGAGCGGCGGCACGACCTCGAGGGGCAGGCCCGTCCAGTCGCCTTCCATCGGCAGCTCGCCATTCTGGACGTAGAACGTGTTGAGCACGCCCGCCAGCATCTTGGACTCGGCGAAGGCCGTCCGGACCTTGGAGCGCTCCAGATAGCTCATGTACATGGGGGTGGCGACGCCGACGAGCACGACGAGAATGGCCACCACCACCAGCAGTTCCATGAGCGTGAAGCCGGCCCGTGTCGCCGCCTTCGTCGCACCTTCCGTTCGCAGTCTCATTTCTTCCCTCCGTATCGATCCGGGTCATGTTGACAGTTTGGTCCAGGCTGGCCGGCACGGCCTTAGCCGAAGTTCTTCCCCATGTTGAGGAAGGGCAGCAGCAGCGCCAGTACGACCAGCAACGTAATCGCCGCCATGATGAGCAGCATGAGCGGCTCGAGCAGGCGGACAAACAGTTCGAGTTGGCGCGCGGTGCGCCGTTCGGTGCTGTCAGCAATGCTGATGAGCACCTTTTCGAGCGTGTTGCTCTCCTCGCCGATGGCCACCATTTCCACCACGTCCGTGGGGAAGTAGCCGCTGGCGGCCAATGGCTTGCCCAACGATTGCCCTTCCTTGACGCTGTCGGCCGCCTGGTCGATCGCCTCGGTCAGGCAGACGTTGCCAGTGGAGTCCTTAGCGATCCGGAGGGCATTGAGAATCGGGATGCCGTTCTGCAGCATCGTACCCAGGATGCGGCAGAAGCGGGCGATGGCCAGGCTCTGCCAGATCCGCCCCGCGCCCGGCAGCCGCAGCTTGACCCGGTCGAGGCGGCGCCGACCGGCCGGCGTCTGGCTCCAGCGCCGCCACAGCCACCAGAGCCCGAACAGCCCCGGAATCATCCACCAGAAGTGCGTCTGTAGCGCGCGGCTGCTATCGAGCAGCACCACCGTGAGCATCGGCAGCGTCCCTTCCTCGCGGAAGCGCGCGAACATCGTCTCAAAGCGCGGCACCAGGAAGATGATCAACGCAAAGACGATGATCGTGCCCACAATCGACAGGAAGAGCGGGTAAGCCAGCGCGCCGATGACCTTGCTCTTGAGTTCTTCCTGGTGGTCGGTGAACTCGGCGACGCGCTTGAGCACGTCCTCGAGGAAGCCGCCTTCCTGGCCGGCCCGGACCATGGAGACCGTGAGTTCGTTGAAGGCCTTGGGGTGCTGGGCCATGGCGTCGGCGAGGCTGGTGCCGTCGGCCACGCGGTTGCGCACGTCCCGCAGCACTTCGCTCAGGGCTGGGATCGAGCACTGCCGTTCGAGGATGTCCAGACTGCGCAGAAGCGGTACGCCCGAATGCAAGAGATCGGCCATCTGCGCGTAGAGGGTGGCCAGGGTGCGCGCCCGGATTCTCTTGCCGAAGCCCAAGTTAGCGGTCGTGACCGCGGCCTTGGCCGGCGCGATGCTCACCGGGAAGAGCCCCTTCTGATCCAGGAGCGCCATCGCCTCGCGCTCGCTGGCCGCAGCAAGAACGCCGGTCGCTTGCGCGCCGTTCGGCTGTCGAGCAACGTAGCTGAAATCGGGCATGGCCTGACGCCTGTTCCTGGTGAGCCGTTACACCGCGGTGCTAGCTGATGTCGCCCTGGGTGGCCCGGACAACTTCCTCGATGGTGGTGGCCCCGCTTTGCACCTTGCGGAAACCGTCCTGCCGCAGCGTGACCATGCCGTTGTCCAGCGCCTTGCGGCGGATATGGGCGGCATTGACGCGCTGGACGCACATTTCACGGATCTCGTCGTTGGTGATCATGAGTTCGTAAATGCCCATCCGGCCCCGGTAACCGGTGTGGTGGCAAGAGCGGCAACCGGCACCCCGCCAGAGTTGGAAACGGGGGCTGGGCCGGGGGAAATCGTTGGGCAGGGCGAGGTAGTCCGGCTCGTATTCCTCCTTGCAGCCGCTGCAGATGGTGCGAACGAGCCGCTGGGCCATCACGCCCTCGATCGTGCTGCCGACCAGGAAGGGCTCGATCCCCATGTCGATGAGGCGGGTGAAGGCACTGGGGGCGTCGTTGGTGTGGAGGGTGCTGAAGACCAGGTGGCCCGTGAGCGAGGCCTGGATGCCAGCCTCGGCGGTTTCCAGGTCGCGCATTTCGCCAATGAGGATGCAGTCGGGGTCGTGGCGGAGAATGGACCGCAGGGCCGCCGCGAAGGTCAGGCCGATCTTGGTATGCACGTGAATCTGGCTGATGCCCGTCATCTGATACTCGACGGGGTCCTCGACGGTGATGATCTTGAGCGTTTCGTCCTTGATCTCGTTGAGGGCGGAGTAGAGCGTGGTCGTCTTGCCGGAGCCCGTCGGGCCGGTGACCAGGATGATGCCGTGGGGCAGATCGAGCAGTTGCTTGAAGAGCCGATGGGTTTCGGGCAGCATGCCCAGGTTGGCGAGATTGAACTCCATGCGGCTCTTGTCCAAGATACGCATGACGATGCCCTCGCCATAGACCATCGGGATGATGGAGACGCGGACGTCGATCTCGCGGTTGGAGACGCGCATCTTGATGCGGCCGTCCTGGGGCAGCCGCTTCTCGGCGATGTTGAGCCGGGCCATGATCTTCAGGCGGCTGATGATGGCGGCCTGGAAGCGATGAATCTCGGGGGGCAAGTTCTGGCGCTGCAGCAAACCGTCGATGCGGTAGCGGATTTCGAGCGTGTGCTCCTGGGGCTCGATGTGGATGTCGCTGGCCCGCTCGTTGACGGCTTCGACGAGAATCTCGTTCACCAGCCGCACGACCGAGGCCTCCTGGGCCATCTTGGCCAGCTCGCTGTCGTCGGCTTCGATCTCCTCGAGCAGTTCGAGCTGGTCGCCCTTGGCCTCGACCATCTGAGTGATGGTGTCGCCGCCCACGCCGAAATGGGTCTTGATGAGGCGGGCGATCTCGCGGCTGTTGGCGAGCACGGGCCGCACCTTCACCCCGCAGACCATCTGCAACTCGTCGAGTTGGTTCAGGTCGCCGGGATCGCTGGTGGCAACGATGAGCGTGCCGTTCTGGCGTTCCAGCGGGACGATGTTGCGGCGATGGACGAGCCGGCTCGGGACCGCCTGCATCACGTCCGCCGCGATCTTGGTGCTGGACAAGTCGACCACGTCCAGCCCAAACTCCTCCCCGAGTACCTCAAGCAGGGTGTTTTCGGGAACGGTGGTCTTTTCGAGAATGAGCTGGTGGACGGGGCGGTCCGGGGCCGCGGCCTGGGCCTCGGCCAGCCGGCGCAGGTCGTCGGCGGTGAGCAAGCCCCGTTGTTGCAGGCGATCCTGAAGCTGCATGGTGTTTCCGAGTCGTGGGGAGCCGCCGCGTGAGCGGCACGGGCTAGGCGCCTAGCCATCCAATCTCATTATAACCTGAGAACATGAACCCCCCATGACAAAAGGGGTTGCGGGGGCCGCGCAATGCTCATCGACTTTTCATGGCCGATTGCCGTGTGCGACATGGGAAAGCCGTAACGATGACGCGGGAGGCGTCACCCCTGCCGCCTGGGAAACGCTTAGGGGTAGTGGGGTGGGGCCGATTCTCAATTCCCAGTTTACCTGGCTTGCCCCGGCCAGGTTTCACTCTGGGGGCAGCCCGAGTCGCTCCCGGAGCCGCTTCTTAAACAGCGTCGAGGCCATATGGTTGTCGAGCCCATGCGGCCGGAGCGAGGGGACGCGGCCCTGCCGTTGCCAGTTGCCCGCAGATCGGCCAATGACGCCGCCCGTCGCCCGGGCCCAGCCAGGCCAGTTGTGGGGATCGAACAGGGTCACCAGATCGTTCTCGTAGCCGTAGACCTTGCGGCGAAAGTGGAGCCCCCGCGGCCAGGCAGGGCTGGGAGACGCTAGTGAGAAAACCTCCATATTCCGCAGGGCATGTTGCCCGTAGACGAACACGATCCCCCAGAGGGCGTTGGACGTGATCAGATTGCCCTGGCTATGGGCAACGATCCATTGCCGCTCACGCAGGCCCCTTCGCAAGAGGTTGAACAGGCTCCGGGAAGCTGGGTTATGCCGGAGCCAATTCTCCATGAGGGCGATCCGCTCCGATTCGAGCGGAATCCGGCGGGCGGCTTCCTCGGCTCCGGCATCGGGGTCGAAATTTCCCCGCCGGAGGCCCAGCCGAGACTGGAACCAGTCACGCACCGCTGCGGTGGCCCGCCCCACCCCCAGGGCCCCATATTCCGTCACCTTGGACAAGAAGATCTGGACCCAGTCGATGCCGCACTGGAAGAGGTCGCCCACCATGCCACCCGCCTGGCCGAGGCGCACGCTGGCCGTGGCGTTGAACACTCCGAGCACGACCCGCTCCGAGACCCGGGAGATCTCCATGGCGTCGAGGGCATGCCCCTCCCCCTGGGTCATGATGCCGTTGACGTAAATGAGGCGGGGCTCGGCACTGACGGAGTCGAAGGCCCGGTAGGCCGTCACTTCGCCATCCCGTGTCGGCACGTGGTAGCGGAGGAGGGGCTGGGCAGACACGTCGCACCTCGGAGGTAACGCCCTGACATGCGCTGGCTTCCTATTTTACCTCGCCACCCCGCAGCCTGCCGCGCAGAAGTTCGTGAAATCACGGAGAATGGGCCGTGATGCGGGGTCTGACCGAGCCCTGGCGTGAAACTGGGCGGCTGAGGCAAAGCCCGTGACGCCGTTGCTGTAAATCCCGCAGAAGCCGCACAAGTTCGCGTTTGCGCATATCCGATACAGGGGGAGAGAACCACCCAGGGGCTGGTGCGACCCTGCCGGCGGCGCGACTTTGGCGTGCCGGCGTTCCCGCAAGGTGAAGGGCAGATCTCATGCCAACGTCTCGTCACAGCGAACCGCGTCGGCCGGTGCTCATGCCGAGCTGCCGCCGCGTCTGGCTGGTGGGAGCGGCTTTGAGCCTGGGTTGGGCAGGCATGAGCCTGGCCCAAGACCCGGCGGTCCCCGTCTTGCCCGCGCTGGTGGTGCAGGCGGCCGGCCGCGTGCAAGAACCACCCGGAGCCCGACCGGGCGAACCGCCGCGCCTACCGGAGGCGATCCCGGGCGCGCCCATGGCGCCGCGCCCTGCCGTGCCGCCGCCCGAGCCGCGCCGCTTGCCCGAGCTGGGTGTGCCGCTGGGCTCGACGCCCAAGGCGTCGCCCCAGACCCAGGAAGAGTTCCGCAAGTACATCGACGGCATCGTCGACCCCGCCGACACGCTGACGCTGGTGATCGGCCAGCCGCGCCTGCTCCAGCTCAAGCAGACGCCGCGCAAGGCCCAGGTCGGCGACGAAGCCATCGCCGAGGGCGGCTTCATCACCGACCGCGACTACTCGGTCATGGGCAAGGAAGTCGGCACCACCGTGCTTAACTTCTTCTTTGACGATCCGAACGCCCCCGACCGGCTCAAGGTCATCAGCTACTTGATCCGCGTCCTGCCCGACACCAAAGCCCGGGAGCGGCTCGAACGGGGTCACAACGCCCTCGGAGAAGAGATCAACCGCACCTTCTGCGACTGCCACATCTGCTTGACGCTGGTGGGGGACAAGCTCGCCGTGTCGGGCCAGGCCAAGGATATCGCCGAGGCGACGCAGATTCTGCGCATCGTCCGGGCCAACGCCCCTCAGGACCAAAGCAATGCCTCCCGGATCCCGGTCGACAGTCTGAACGTGCAAGTGAACGCCAACGACATCGACCCGACCGTGACGCCGGGTCTGCGTGAGTTCCTGGTCGCCGGCGGTCCCAACGTCATCAACCTGATCCGCATCCCGGGCGAGCACCAGGTCATGCTCAAGGTGACGGTGGCGGAAGTGAACCGCAACGCTGCCCGGAGCATTGGCCTGAACTTCAGCCTGACCAACTCCCAGGGCACGACCTTCTTCGAACAGCTCACGGGCGGCATCGGGGCCGGCGGGATCGTCAACAATCTGCCGGTGGTCATCAGCAACGGCCAGGCCGTGGCCGCGATCAACGCCCTGCGGACGCTCAACTTCGCCCGCACCCTGGCCGAGCCGAGCCTGACCACGCTCAACGGCCGCACCGCCAACTTCCAGGCGGGTGGCCAGTTCCCCGTCCCGGTCGTGACCGGTTTCACGACCGCCGGGCTCCAGGGCGTCTCCTTCGTGCCATTCGGCGTGCAACTCAGCTTCACCCCGGTCATCACCGACAAGGACCGCATCCGCCTGACGATCAATGCCGAGGTCAGCGAGCGCATCGCCGGTCAGCAGGCCAACATCGGCAACACGGTCGTGCCCAACCTGCAGACCCGCAACTTCAACACCACGGTCGAACTCCGCGCCGGCCAGACTTTCGGCGTGGCCGGCCTCATCCAGACCAACTACGGCGCTCAGGCCCAACGCGTCCCCTACTTCGGCGACCTGCCCTTCGTCGGCCGCCTCTTCGCTCTCGATCAGGCGACGACCGGCGAACAGGAACTGGTCATCCTGGTCACGCCCCAACTCGTCCACCCGCTGGAAGCCCGCGACGTGCCGCCCCTGCCCGGCTCCGATCTCTTCGAACCGGGCGACATCGAGTTCTACCTGCGCGGCATCCTGGAAAGCCGTCGCGCCTACGACTACCGCAGCCCGGCCCGGACCGACATCGAGCGGATGCGCAGCTATCGCCGCTGCGAGGAGATGTTCATCATCGGGCCGCACGGCTCGAGCGATCCGAAGTAATGGAGCCCCGCGCCGCCGCTGAGCGCCGGACCCGCACACCAGTTCCCTTCGCGGAGACTGCCGTCATGGCCGACAAGCATCGATCCTGGATCATCGGACTGGGTCTGGCCCTGCCCGTCCTGATCTCCGGCTGCACGAGCTGCGACGGGCCGGGGCTCGACCGCTGCCCGAGCATCGCCCCGGGCGCCATGCCCCCGCCGGCCGGCACCCACGTCCGCCGGCTGGAGACGATGCAGATCGACAAGGCCGAGGCCGACGACTTCGTCGTCTACCGCCACGAATGGTACATGGGCGGCCAGGAGCTCGGGCCCTACGGCAAGTATCACCTGCAACTCATCGCCCGCCGGCTGCCGCTGGTGCCCTTCCCGGTGCTTATTGAAGCCGCCGACGACATGACCCTCAACGAGAACCGCCGCAAGCTGGTCGTCCAGATGCTGCAGAGCCAGGGCATCACCGACGCCGAGCAGCGCGTCGTGCTCGGCTACCCGGAGGCCGAGGGACTCTACGGCGAGGAAGCCGAGCAGGCCTTCCAGCAGATGATGCAGGGGCAGCAGAACCAGTTCGGGCCGGGGAACATCGGCCCCCTCAACAATAACCGCTTCAACAATCGCAACCTCTTCCGCGGCGGCCTGGGGCTGGGCAGCTTCCCGTTCTAGCCGCAGGCGCAGGAGCACGGCGGGCGGGCGCCGTGCGGCACACAGGGCCGAGCTTCGGAGATGGCCATGCGACGCGTGCTGGTATTGCTGGTGCTGTGCCTGCCCCTGTCGGGCTGCGCGGCCGTGTCCTGGATGACCGGTGCCACCGAGACTCCGAGCGTGGGGCCGGCGCTGTATTCATGAAGTCCGGCCACGACGCCGAGGCCATCCAGCAGTACGAACGCGCCCGCCATCTCGACCCCAAGGCGCCGGTGGCCCGCAAGTTGGCTCGCCTCTATGAGCGGCAAGGCCAGTTCCAGCCCGCCCTCGCCGAGTACCGCCGCGCCGTCGACCAGGCGCCGCACGATGCCGACCTGGCCAACGACCTGGGCTACTGCTTCTTCCAGACCCAGGACTACGGGACGGCCCAGGCTTGGTTTCAGAAGGCCCGGACCTTAAAGCCGCAGCACCCCCGGGCCACCGTGAATCTGGGCATGGTCCTGGGTCTCCAGGAGCGGCATGCCGAGGCCCTGGCGGTCTTTGGAGAAGTGCTCTCCCCGGCCGACGCCCAGGCGAACCTGGCCTTTGTCTACCTAAAGCAAG
>CALLZJ010000469.1 GCA_937858435.1 uncultured bacterium | reverse complement strand
CGACCACCGAGATCTACACTCTTTCCCTACACGACGCTCTTCCGATCTCCTTGCGAGTGATCGGAGCGACGCCGTGGGCCGCCAGGATGCCGTTCACGAGTTCCCAGAGGGGCATGGGCTCGCCATTCGCAATGAAGTATGCTCGACCCGCTAGCGGGGAGCCTGGTGCCAGCCGCTCCACGGCGAGCAGATGGGCATGGGCCGCGTTGTCGATGTAGGTCGCATCGACGCGATTCTGGCCGCTGCCCACGATCCGCAGCCGACCCGACCGCGCTCGCGCCACCAGCCTCGGGGCGATGTGCGGATCGCCTGGTCCCCAGATCAGATGAGGCCGCAGCGCCACGGTGGCGAGGTCCGGGCCGTTGGCCTTCAGTACGGCACGTTCGGCCGCCGCCTTGGATTCCGGGTAGGCGGCCTCGTAGCGATCGGGGTAGGGGGCCGACTCGTCCAGATTCTCCTGATCCCGTCCCGTGAAGACAACGCTCGGAGAGGAGGTGTAGACCAGCCGCGTCACCCCCGCTTCACGGCAGGCGGCAAGGATGTTCTCCGTGCCGATCGCGTTGGTCCGCTGGTACTCGGCCGCCGGCCCCCAGACCCCGGCCTTGGCGGCCGTGTGGACGACGATCTCCTGCCCCGCCACCGCAGCGGCCACTGCGGCCCGGTCGGCCGCGTCGCCCCGCATCATGCGAATGCCCTGCGCCTCCAGGGCCAGGTAGCGGCTTCGGGCCAGCCCGGACACCTCGGCGCCACGCTGGAGGAGACCCCGGCAAACCGCTTGGCCCAGGAAGCCCCCGGCACCGGTGACCAGCACCTTCATCGCAGCTCCTTCGCCGCCCACGCAGCGAGCTGCTCGCGGAAGATCTTGGCATTGTGCCTCACGTCCACCGGGAACTCGGGATGAAAGAGAAACCGGTCAATCGCCCGGGTCATCTCCTGCTCCTGGGCCAGGGCTGCGAGTTCCGCGCGGAGGGCGGCCCGGTCCACCGGCCGCGCTTCGGGCTTGAGTTCGACACAGAGCACGGGGCGCTGCTCGGGCCGGGAGCCCACGCCCACCAGAGCCGTGCGGCGTACGTGAGGATGTCGGTTGAAGATCGCTTCGCAGCATTCGGTGTAGAGCGTGCCCGCTGCCGTCTCGACCCGGTGGGCCTTGCGGCCGCAGTACCAGAGCCGGCCCCGATCATCGAGGTAGCCAAGGTCTCCCATGCGATGCCAGACAGGCCCACCGTCCGGGTCTGCGATCTTGGCCAATCTCGTGCCTTCCTCCTGGCGGAAGTAACGCTGGGTGACCTGGGGTCCGCGGACGGCAATCTCGCCGATCACCCCAGCCGGCAATGCCAACTCGTCGCTCCAGGTCGGGATCGGCTCGTCCGAGATCGAAATAATGCGGACCGTGAGGTTCGCGGCAGGTTGACCCACGCACACACCCGCGCCTGCCGCCGTGGCCTGGCGGGTTTCTTCCAACACTTCCTTGCTGGCGATCGTTGCGACTGGCAGCGCCTCCGTGGCTCCGTAGGGCGTGTGGATCGGGGTGGCTTCCGGGGGCAGGCGGGCAAAGGTCTCCAGCACCTCGGCCCGCACCGTTGCTCCGGCCGAGATCCCCCGCCGGAGCGACGGCAGCCGCATTCCGTGGGCCACGCCATAAGCTCCCACGCGCTCCAGCAGTGCTGGCGAGCCAAACATGGTCGTAACGCCGAAGGTCTGGATCGCCGAGATGATGTTGGGCGGATGGACTCGTCCAGGGCGTGACGCATCCATATCCGGAACCACGGCGGTCCATCCCAGGGCCGGGGCGAAGAGGGCGAAGAGCGGAAAGGTACAGAGGTCGATCTCGCCGGGCCGCAGGTCATAGAGAGTTCGAATCGTCTCGACCTGGGTCGCGAAGATGCCATGGGTGTACTCCGCGCCCTTGGGCGGTCCCGTGCTGCCGCTAGTGAACAGGATGGCAGCCAGGTCGTCGGCCGCCACCTCGACGGCCGGCCAGGGGTCGGTCTGGCCAGCGGCACGCAGCGTCGCATAGGTCAGTCCTGACCAGCCGAGCTTCCTCCCGACGGTAATGCAGAGGCGCAGGTGACGGCGGGCCCAGCCCAGAAGACACCGGGCCACGTGGGCCTTGGTGATGCCGATGAAAGCCTCCGGCTCGGCCTGGTCCAGGCATCGCCCCAGATTCTTGATCCCCATGCCGGGATCGACGACGACCAGCACCGCACCGAGCTTGAAGAGGGCGAACGTCAATGCGAAAAACTCGACGCTTGGCGTGACCATGAGAACGGTCCGCACACCACGACCAATCCCCAGCTTCGACAGGCCGTGCGCCAGCCGATCGCATTCTTGGTTGAGTTCCTCGTAGTTCAGCACGGAGTAGGCGATGCGTCCGGCTCGGTCTCGGCCCGCGGGGCAAACCACTGCCAGCGTCGTCGGCTGCGCGTGGGCCAGTTCCTCCAGCCAGCGGGCCACGTTGAGATGCCGGGGCGGGAGGATCATGAGGTCACACGGCAAGCGGAGTGCGGCTGAGGAACTCACGAACGATGGGGTCGATCTCGGCGGCGGCATCTTCAAAGATGAAATGGCCAGCCTGCTCGAACACATGCACCTCGGCGCGCGGCCAGCGCCGCCGCCATTCGTTTAGGAAGTGGTCGTCGAAGACGAAGTCACGCCGGCCCCAAAGGATGAGCGTGGGCTGGTCGGCGAAGAGAGCCAGCTTCTCGGCGGTGGCTGCCAGGGTCGGCCAGCTCGGATGAGTCGGGGCCAATGGAATGTCTTGCACGAAACGCAGCACCGCTCGCCGATCGGCCCAGGAGCCGTAGGGCGCCAGGTAGGCGGCTGCTTCCTCTGGACCCAGGCGGCGGCTGGTGACGCAATAGCGCACCGCTCCCCGGCAGAAGCCATTCAGCCCCCGGACCATGAGGGCGCCCAGGCCGGGCACGCGGGCCAGGCGCAGGCTCAGGGGCAGGGCCTTAGTCGCCGGCAGGGGGAAGGCAGAGGTGTTACCCAAGATGATCCGGCCCACGCGTTCCGGATGGCGGCAAGCCCAGGCCAAGCCGATCATGCCGCCCCAGTCGTGCAGGACCAAGGTCAGCCGCTGGGTCGGCTCGAGGTGGTCGAGCAGCCGGCCGAGGTCGGCCACGCGCCGCTCCAGGACATAGGCATAGCGGCTATCGGGCGGTTTGTCCGACCGGCCGCATCCTATATGGTCCAGGGCGATGACGCGATGGTCGGAGCGCAGATCGGCCAGGAGATGGCGAAAGAGGTAGGACCAGGTCGGGTTCCCATGCACCATGACGATCGGCTCACCCTGGCCTTCGTCGACGTAGTGCAAGCGGCCTTCGGGAAGGTCGAACCAGCGGGACGTGAACGGAAAGTCTACCATTCCAGCCCCAGCATCAGGCAGGACAGACCGCTGCCGATCCCCAGGAAGCCGACCCGGTCGCCGGGCTGCACGAAGCCGCTTTCCTCGGCCAGCGCGGCCGTGAGCGGCAGCGAGACCGTCCCCATGTTGCCGAGATAGGGGAACGAGGAGAATTCCTGGTCGGCCCGCAACCCGAGCGTTTCGAGGATGGCATCGCGGTGGCCGGCGCCGACCTGATGGCAGATGACCTTGTCGATCTGGTCGCGCATCCAGCCGACGCGCTTAAGGAAGGATGCCCAGGTCCGCAGTCCCAGGGCGACACCGTGCCGGAGGACCGCGACGGAATCGGTGACCATGAACTCCCTGAGGCCGCGCGGCACGAGCGTCTCGAAGGTCTCCAGGCCCCAGCGGCACAGGGCGTGGAACTCCGGTGCGGCCTGAATCACACCACCGACCAGGCGCCGCCGCGCCGGACCAAAGGAGCCGTCGGTGAGCAGGACGGCGACGGCCCCCGAGCCGCCGGTCAACGTCGCCAGGCTCTGGCGAAACAGCTCATGGCTGGGCTCCGCGTTGAGGCGCGCGATCGTCTGGTCGTTGATCTCCCGCGCGCTCTCGCAGGAAACGACCAACCCCGCCCGCATCTGGCCCAGCTCGATGCGGTTGGCAATCTCGATCATGCCGTTGAGGACGCCCAGGCAGGCGTTGCTGATGTCGTAGATGGCGGTGTCCGGTCCGACGTGAAGTTGGGCTGCCACGCGGCAGGCCGTCGCCGGTTCGAACTGCTCCCGGCAGACCCCGGCATAGATGACGGCTCCGAGGTCGGCCGGCCGCACCGACGTCTGCGCCAGGGCCCTCAGGGCGGCGTTGCGGGCGCCGTCGGAGAGGGCGAAGTCTTCCTCCCACCAACGCCGCTCCTGGATGCCGGTCAGGGCTTCGAGATGGCCCGGCCCCAACCGCAGGTGGCGGTAGAGCGGCGCCAAACGCTGTTCCAATTCGGACGTGGCGACCACGACCGGTGCCAGGTCGTAGGCCAGTGCGTCTACCTGTACTTTGGAGAAGCGCATCCGCCGAAGCCCCGTCTCAATCACACACTTGCAATGTGAAACCCGACATGGCGTAGATGGGGCGTCCATCCACGCTGAGCACTCCCGCCGCGGTCACCAGCCGGCGCTCATCGTCCACCGCCTGGGGCGACGCCTGCACCTGGACCACGCCGTGCCCCGGCACCACCTGGCCTCGGTAGGTCCACTCGAACCGATGGCTCGGAACCGGCGTGACGAACCGCGAGCGAGCTTGGACCCGCCACCGCGTGGCGGCCCAAGCTTTGACTAATTGTAGAAATCCTTCCAGCCCGAGCGACCCAGGCTGCACCGGATCCTGGTGAAAATGGGCCGCGAAGAACCATTCATTCGGATCGACGCGCTTGTGCCCCGCCGCCAGTCCCAGCCCGTACTGGCCACCCTGGGCCGTGTCCAGTGTATCCATGGTCTCGATCATCCGCAGGCGATCGTCGGGGAAGGGCGCCTGCCGGGGCATCGGCCAGCCCGGTCCCGGCGTAACCTCCGCCAGTTGGGCATCACGCAGACCCACCTGCTGGGCCAGCGCCGCCTTGGTGAAGAAGCCGAAGTAGGTCTGGCCCTCGAGGACCGCGCCCTCACTGGATCGGACAGCGAAGTCGTAGTGCTGTATGATCATGCCACCGGATGCGGAGACGTTGGTGAGCTTGACCCGGGTGGTGAGCGTGCCGCTGGCGGCCGTCACTTCCCGACTGACGAGGGCCGACCCGCCCAGGTTGCGGAAGGAGAGATCGACTGGGCTGGTGAGGGCCGAGCCCACGTAGGCCGCGAGCCAGCCACACGGCTGCAGGGCGACTTCGAGCAGCACGGCGAAAGGCATGGCCGGCTGGCGATTGGCAGCGAGATACCAGGCGTCGGCAGGCACATCGTATTCCGCCTCGACGACGCCGCCCGCCCGCATCTGCCAGGGTTCGCCCTCGATCGCCACGATCCGGTCGAGGAACTGGTAGGGCGGGCCGGGTAGCCGGGCGATGACCCGCTCCTGGTCGAAGACGGCATAGGGCGGGCCAAAGGCCTCGGAGGGTTTGCCCACGGCAAATGCCAGGATGCGCTCCCGGTCGAACAGAGCCGGCCGCCGCGATGGTTCCGATGACCGAGCCGCTGGCCAGGCTTCAGAAGAGGACGGAGGGAAGGACATTGCATGGGACCCCACCCGGGTCTTGGCCCAAAAGCGATCAAGCTCGCCTCGAGTTACGCCTTGCAGCCGCAGGCTCAGGTCGCCGATCTCAACGATCGGTTTACCGTCCGCGAACATGACGGCATCGCCGACGGCATAGGCCTCTGGCTCCAGTCCGATCTCCCGAATGTGGACCTCGTATTCCACCAGGCGCGTGGCCGAGGTGACTTGGCCACGGCACTTGAGCCGGCTGGCCACGCCTGGCACCGGCTCCGCCCACGATTCGCCCGCCTCGCTACCTACCCACCCCAGGCTTAGCAGGTAGAGACGCAGCGTGTGCAAGCAGCACTCGTACATCAGAGTGCCGGGCATCACCTGATCGTCGACGAAATGGCATGTCAGATACCAGGCGTCGGGCGGCACGGCTGCTTCCGCCCGCACCAGTCCGTTGCCAAAGCGCCCCCCGCTTCGACTTTGATGCGTGACCCGGTCCACAAGCTTGAGCCGACTTCCCGGCGGCACGAGCGGCCTGAACTGGGGCAGGGAAGCAAAGGCCGGCCCCAGGCCGCCGGCCAGATCGCCGGCATAAATCGCGTTCACCTGGGTCCCGTCGAGTACTGCTGGCGGTTCATGGAACCACTCGCCCGCCGCCAGTCCACGCCCCGGACGGGGTGGCTGCGGCGTCGCCGGCGCGACCAGTCCCCGACCCGCCGCCAGGGCTTCGGGCGTGAAGAAGCCCGCACAGCCGTCCCGCATCGAGAGGAGCGGCTGCCCCTCCACCGTGCCCTCAAATCCGAAACGAAAGAGATAGACGCCGCCCTGCTCGAAGAAGCGCTCGATCTGGATGTCGTAACGAACTGTCTGACCGGCTCGCGGTAGACCGGCATGGAAAGTGACCACGGCATCGAGCAAGCGATAGACCGCCTGACCCCTTGTTCGGTCGTCGATGCCAAGAAAGCCCGCCAGGAACAGGTCCGCCTGGCCCGATTCCACGGTGATGCTCGTCGGCATTCGTCCCTGATCCAGGTACCAGTCGCCGGGCAAGACATCATGTTCGGTGACGACCCGGCCGGCACCCAGAGACTGTGGCGTTCCCTCGATCTGCAGGATGCGGTCGACGAGCATGAGCGGCTCGTCCGGCAGACGCACTCGGGTGGGATAGCCATCGACGTGGGCAAAGCTCGGCCCCAGGACGTTACCGATCTGACCCCGGGCAAACTCCAGGCAGGCGGGCCGGTCCAGTGCCCGGGGGACCGCGGCGGGTGGCGACCAGATCGGGAGATCAGTTGGCCTGTCCGCCGTGGCCACACTTTCCGACCCGGCGGGAATCGAGGCGATGGCGACCTGAGCCGCCGTACGCTGCCAGGCCTCTTGAAAGCGGAAGAACTGCTCATGGGCGGCGGAACGCTCGGCGAGGACCGCGAGCATGGGGGCCAGGGGGCTTCTCCGATCACCCTCCCAAGGCGACGGTGGCGGTGACTCCGAGCTTGGTTCAGTGGCGGAAGCGGCGGGTGCGGGCAAGGGGAACGCTTGGGGATGCAGCCGCACGTGGACCGGCTTCCTCTGGGTGCGTGATGCGGTCGCCTGACCCGAGACCGAACCGGCCGAGGGGAAGCGAGGCCAACCATGCCCCAGGGCGAAGAGCAGGCATAAGGCCTCTTCCAGCTTCCGCAGCTCCTCGGTCGGCTGCGCGGCCAGGCAGGTGTGCGGCTGGTCGGCCAGGATCGCTTTGATCATCCGGGTGCAAGATGCCCCGGGCCCGACCTCCAGAAACGTCCGAACCCCGTCGGCAAAGGCTTGGCGGATGACTCGGGGAAAGTCGATGGGCTGGAGGGCCGTGGCCGTCACGGCATCGGCCGCGGCTGCCGCACCGACTCCGTAGGTTTGACCCACTGCCGTGCCATAGACCCGCACGGCTCCCGGAGCACGGGTCGGCAGGTTGTGAAAGGCCCGGTAGGCGTCGGCCACCTCGGCTGCCACCGGGCAATGGACCGTGCTCGTCGTCGGCAAGGGCAGGCCGGCGAGCCGCGCCTCGGCTAGGAAAGCCTGGACCGCCTCAGCCTGGCCCCCCACGACACATTCCGCGGGCGCGTTCTCCGCCACCAGGTAGACACGCTGACGACCCGCAAGCTGCTTCCGCACCTCGGCAGCCGGGGCGGCCACGAGATACGTCATCCAATTGACGTGCACGTCCGGCGGCAGCTTCCAGGCTCGACGGGCAGCGGTGCAGGGGCCCGCCAGTTCAGTCTGAAACAAGGGTGAGCTTTGTACCCGCCGACAGAGTTCGTCACGGTCCGGCCAGCAACCCAAAGCGACCAGGGCGGTCGTTTCGCCCAGGCTGTAGCCGATCGTGGCGTCGGGCTCGAGGCCCTGCTGCCGGACCACCCCGGCCACGAAGGCACCGAAACTGACCTGATGGAGAATCTGCTCCGCCACGCTCGGCGGCGGGTCTGTCGGTCTACTCGTTCCCCAGCGGTCTGCTCCGAAATGGTCTCGCAAGTGGAGCCAGTGTCGTTCCCACTCGGCGACGAGACCGGGCCAGCTCAGGAGCAGCTCCCGCCCCGGCTCGGCCCAGCCCTGTCCCGAGCCGGGAAATACGAAGGCCAACTCGCCACGGGGAACGTCCGACGGCGTCCGCGCCCAACCCGGACCTGAAGTGGCCGACGCCGTCCGCAGGGCGTGGGCCCGCTCAGGCAGTTCATCCAAGGTACGCAAGGCCAGCACCCAGCGTAGCGGCCGTGAGCGGCGGTCGGCGGTGGCGGCATGCCAGTTCGATCCAAGCGGTTCCACACTCGCGGCCTCCGCCGCCGCGGCACAGAGCCTGTCCAACTGGCCGTTCAGGTCGGCAGCATCATCTCCCGCCAGGACGAAAAAGCGAGCCGGTCGCCGGCTGGGCAAGGTCGCCTCGGCCTTCGGGCCGGCATTTGCCACTTCTGTGGGCACCGCCCCCACAGCTTCCGAGATCAGCAGCAGATTGGGCGTGGTACCGACCAGCACGCGCCGCGGATCGTTGCCCGCGAGCCAGGGAATGGGTCGGCCGTCGGCCCCTCGCCTTATCCAGAGATGCAGAGCCAGTGCCGCCGCCGCCACTTGGGCCAAGGGGCCGCAACGTCCCAATTCCGCCCACTGATCCAGCCCCGTGCCCAGGACCGCTGCGACTGGTTCGGCACCGCCCTGGATGGCCTCGGCCAGTGCGACGGTAGCGTAGACCCGCGTGCCAGCCGAGGATGCATCGGCCGCCCGCCGTAGCACCAGGGCCACCGCTCCATCCCAAGCTGGCGGTTGCACTGCCCCACGCTGCGCCTGTTCCCGGGGATCGTTGAGCAGCTCCACGACGCCCACCACTGCTTGATCAATCTGGTGGGCGGAGAGCGCGGTCACCGCGGCCCGCAAGGCGTCCAGGACCACGCTCCGGCCGCCCATCATCGTGAAGCTCGGTCCCCCCACCTTCCAGGCCCGGGCCAACCGACTGGCGATGATGCTCGCCAGGGCTCCCAGGGTCCGCTCGGCCGTCAGGGGCGGCACACCGGGGTCCGCATCGCCCTCGGCCCGCCGATGCCAGCGCTGCGAGAAATTGGTCGTGTTCCAGTCCAGTTCCACACCAAGGAAGATGCCCGTTCGCTCCGCCGCGTCCGGGTTCCAAGCAGCATCTTGCCGGGCATCCTCGGCGGCAGCCAACATCAGCACTTGCTGCGGCAGAAGCGAGTCGACTTCGGCTGGAGGCAAGCGGAACTGCACGGGATCGAACGCGACTCCGTCCGGAACTGGCTCCGGAGGCTGCCCCTCAATCCAGGTCGAAGCGGCCGTGGCCAGATCGGTCAGCGGCCCCAGCCGCAGCCCGATGCCGACTATGGCCACGGCTTCGGGAGCAGGGCGGTGCCTTGTAGGGGGCTGGGTAGCCGATGACGCTCCCAGGGCGCCCCCGGTCCTGTGCATCGGAGCCCGGCTGGCATCGGGAGCTTCGAGCAGAAGATGAGCATTAATGCCGCCAAAGCCGAACGCGCTGACTGCCGCCCGGCGCGGTCGATCGGCAGCGGGCTCGGGCCAGGCCTGGGCCTGCTTCAGGATGCGGAACGGACTGTCGGCCAGTTCCACACCTCGCTGCGGTTCCTGGAAGTTCGCCGTCGGGGGCAACTCCCGGGCCGCCATCGCCTCGACGACCTTGATGATCCCCGCCGCTCCCGCCGCGGTCAGGGTGTGGCCGAAGTTGGACTTGCAGCTTCCGAGGATGGCCAGCCCACGGGATGGATCGGTCCGGTCACGCCACAACTCACGCAGGCTGGCAAACTCGACGGCATCGCCCAGCGGCGTCCCGGTGGCATGGCATTCGATCAAATCCACGTCCCACGGCTGCCAGCCTGCCTGGGCATAGGCCGCACGCATGGCCCGAAGCTGTCCCTCGCTACTGGGCGCCAGCAGCTTGCCCTCGCGGTCGTTGCTCAGTCCCAGGCCGCGGATGACGGCTCGGACCCGCTTGCCAGCCCGATCGGCTTCTTCTCGGCGCATGAGGACGATCACCCCCGCGCCCTCGCCGACCACGAGCCCATCGCCCCCCTGGTCGAAGGGTGCGGGCAGGCCCCGGGTCGACAGGGCCCTCAGGGCGTTGAACCCCATTTGGCAGAAGAGATGGTCCGGACGTGCTAGTCCGCCCGCCAGCACTACGTCGAGCCGGCCCGCTTCCAACTCGTCAATGGCGAGCTTCACGGCGTAAAGCGACGAAGCACATGCCGCGTCCACCGCCAGGGCCGGCCCCCGCACATCGAGCGCGTCGGCCAGAAATGTCACCGGGCCGCCACCCGCCTGGCGATTGAGCCGGTCCACGTCCGTCGGCACCCGACCCCGTGATCGGAACCAGGATCGGGTAAAGGCCGACGTCGCCTCCGTGGGCAGCACGATATTGCCCAGGACGATGCCCACGCGATGGGGGGCGACGCCCGCCAATTCCGCATCCTGCCAGGCCTGGAATCCCGCCGCCACGGCCAGATGGAACTGAGGGTCGAGTGGTTCGAGTGCGGCACGGAGTGAGGCGGGCACGTGACCAAGCGGCACTTGGTCGACCAGGCAGCCTGACCGGGAACAGACGGCGTCGAGCCGGCCCGAGTCCGGATGGAGCAGACCGGCGGGGTTGAGGCCCCAGCGTTCGGCCGGAACGGCGCGGACCGCATGCCGACCCGAGCGCACGAGATTCCAGAGTTCCCGCGGACTGGGTGCATCGGGGAAAACGCAGCCACGGCCGACGATGGCGATGTCGAGCGGAGCGGACATAACCTCGTTATAAGGCGTGAGCCGGCTGGGCGAGCGTGTTCTGCCGGAAGGCCGTCGCGAGCCCAGCATCCAGCACCGCTTCGAAACCCTCCATCTCGGCCAGCACCTGGCCCGAGCCCGCCGTCCAGGTCAGCCGCGCCTCGAGCCGCGCCCCTTGGCAATTGACCGCCTCCAGCCGCACCAGGACCTCGGACCCCGGGAACTGCCGGACGTACTGCCGGTAACGTGCAAAGCCCGTCGGCAGACAGGGCATATGCCGTCGCCACTGCGTCCAGATGATGGCCAGTTGGAAACCCGCGTCGAGAGCGAGCGGATCGCAGAGCCACTGGCTGCGCCACGGCTGCGTCAACCACTCGCGGGGTGGCGGGGCCAGCCGGACCCGAGCTTCCAAGCCGTCCGAGGCCAGGGGACGCACCTGGCTGATGCAGCGCAGAGCCGGACCATGAAACAGCCAGTCCTGGTAGAGCCGTTCCATGTTTCCGGGGAAGGGAAGGCCCTGGCTTTCCTGCGGGGTCGGCCGCTGATCGGTCGGCGGCGTCGGCAGATGGGCCAGCAACGTGGCCTGAGCATGGGCATGCACCAGCCGCTCCGACCCCTGGCGCGTCACCAGCCGCACGTCGACATCGGCGGTGCCGTTCTTCCGTCGAGCCGTGCCGGTCTCCAATTCAAGCTGCCGGCGTTCGTCGGCACCGAGGGTGATCCCCCGCAGTACGTGGAAGCCTTCAAGAGCATGGAAGGCCAGACCCGGGTGGCGCTGCAAGGCCGCCTGAGCCAGCCAGTCGATCAAGAGAGCGGCCGGCACGACCGCGCGGTGCTTCAGCACATGGTCGCGGAGCACCGGAACCTCCGCCACGCCGATCGACCGCTTGAGCAAGGGCAGGCTGCCCGGCTCAACGGCGTCGGCCGTCGGCAGGGGCTCAGCGGGAACGATGGCTTCCGAGGCTGGCTCCGGCGTCAGCCAGGTCTCCGGCAGCGGGCTGCCCAGGACCAGCACCTCAGCGGTCGGTGCCGCATGGCTCCATTCCCGCAAGAGATGCTCCGCCCCGGCCTGAAGCGGGATCAGCCCGATGCCTTCACGGGCAAAGAGCGGCCGTAGGGCATCCGTCACCATGCCCCCATCCCACGGACCCCAGCCCAGGGCCAACGTCCGAAGCGTGGGCCGCTGCTTCCGCAGGGCACACGCCATCTTGTTCAACACTTCGTTGGCCATGGCATAAGCCGCCTGGCCCGTTCGACCGAACCGGGCCGTCGTCGAGCTGAAGACGATCAGGGCCCGGAGTTCGTCGGCGGGAACTGCCGCCAGCAGATGATCGAGCCCCAGGACCTTGGTGGCGAACACTCCCTCCAGGACGTCCGCCGACCGGTCTTCGATTCGGCGATCTGCCAGGACGCCCGCACCGTGCACTAGAGCACGAATGGGGCCCAGGCGGCTCCGGACGTCCGCCAGGGCCGTACGGACCGCGATAGGGTCACGGACGTCGACCGATTGGTAGTGCACGGCACGGCCGGTGGCGTGCAGCCGCTCCAGGTGCGTTCGCAGTTCGCGCTCGGCACTGAGCCGGCGGACCTCGTCGGCGAGTTGGCGTGGTCCCCACCCCGCCGCGGCAAGCTGGCCGACGAGGGCCGCGCGAATCTCGGCCTCGTACTGAAGCGGCGTCATCCAGCCTGGCTCGGGACCGGGCAAAGGTGTTCGGCCCAAGAGCACAAGCTGAGCGGGCGCATGCCGGGCCAGGGCCAAAGCGCAGGCCGCCGTCACCCCGCGGGCCCCACCGGTGATCACAACCACATCCTCGGCCGCGAGATTCAGATCGGGCTTCTCATCGGGCAGCGGCTCGGCTTCCAGCCGCTGACTTCGCCGTGCACTGCCGTCCAGCCCCTCCTCCAACGGTCCGGCATGGGTCACTTCCAGGGCCAACTCATGGGCCAGCCGGTCACGGTCAGTCAGAGTGGCCGGGAGATCGATGATCTTGCAGTGCAGGCCAGGCCACTCGTGACGCAGCGTCTTCACGAGTCCGCCCAAGGCCGCCGACACCGGCTGTCCCATGGTCGGTCCTTCGAGCCATCCCATTCCGCCGTCGAGCCGGGTGATGGCCGCCATAACCGCCCCCGTCTGCAAAATTGGCCGAGCCCGCTGCACCAGGGCCAGGTTGGCCGCCAGAGCCTCGCGGCGTGCCAGATTCCGCCCCATGGTCAGGACGATCCCAGCGAGCGGCCCCGACTCAGGCGACTGGATCAGCTCCGCGGCACTGGCCAGTCGTGCCTGTAGTCCCTGATCGCGGAGGGCCTGCGCCAGGGCAGCCGTCAGACCATCCTCATCTTCGACGAGCCACCAGAGCCCCGTCTCCACACCAGTTAGTCGCTCGCCGCGTACCGGTGCTTCGACAAGCTTGGGCACATAACGTGCCAGAGCGGGGGCCGGGATAGACGGCGAGGGCGGGGCGGTCTCTGGAGGCACAAGGTTCGGAACAAGCGTCGAGGCGGGCTGCGTGGTGGTATGGCCAGAAGGGCCGCCCAGATGCTCCACGACTTGCCGCAAGGTCCGCAGGCTGCCGAGCAGTTCGGGCTTGATGGCGGGTGTGCCGGGAAGCTGTTCTTGCACGGCCGCGAAAATCTCGACCCGCTTGATCGAGTCGATTCCCAGGTCCACGTCCAGTTCCATGTCCAGCCCGAGCATCTCGGCCGGGTAGCCGGTCTTGGCCGCGACGATGGCAATCAGGGTCTCCTGGACAGCGGGGGCGGCCGTCGGCAGCGGAGCGGCTGGCGATGTGGCCACTGGCTGGGTCGGACGAGAATCCGAGCGGGGCGCGCCGTCCAGGTGGTTGACCACATCACGCAGCGTTCGCAGGCGTCCGAGTTGGTCCGGCTGCATGGCGGGAGCGGCGGGCAGGCGTTCCTGCACGGCGGCGAAGATCTCGACCCGCTTGATCGAGTCGATTCCCAAGTCCGCGTCCAGCTCCATCTCCAGCCCAAGCATCTCGGGAGGATAGCCGGTCTTCTCGGCCACGATGGCGCGCAGCACGTCTGTCACAAGGCTGGCAGGCTCGCTGGGTGCTTGGACGGTTTCCATTGATGCAACGGAGGCCAGGGCCGGCTCGATCTCCGCGGGCTTCGGGGGCGGTGAAGACGGCAGAACGGGAATCAGACTCGGCACGGAAGTTGGCGCCGGAGCGGACGTGATCGAAGCAGGCAAGGCTGGCGTGGGAGCGGGTGCAGCCACTTGAGCCGGGACCGCGTTGCTTGGCAGACTCCCCTTGGCCTGTCCAGTGAAGAGTTGCTGGAAGATGGCCAGGGCCCGCTCTTGCCCTTCCAGGAACTGACGATGCAGTTGGGCCGTCTGCTCAGCCATCTTCTGCAAAGCGAGCAGCACGTCGGTAGCAACGGAGGTGGCGGCCGCGGGTCGCGGCGGGGGTGGGGGGGTGGGCGGGGGGTGCGGGCTCGGGGGGAGCAGGCGGGGGGGTTCGGGGTGGGGGGGGGGCGGGGGGGGGAGCC
>CALLZJ010000468.1 GCA_937858435.1 uncultured bacterium | reverse complement strand
GACCTGCATCTCGCCGCTGTTGCTGGCCTTGTCCCGGGCCACCATCCGCACGACGACTGGACCCGTGGTGCCGACGGTGAAGCGCTTCTGGCCGGAGGTCTGCTTCGGCGGCAGGGCTAGCGGGCGCCAGGTGGGGCTTTCATCCGGGCGGTATTCAAGCCGGAGCGAATCCAGGTCCAGGTTGGCGTCGCGGACTTCCCACTGGACGGTAAGCTGGTCGGCCTGCCGATCCATGGTCTGGACGCGGACGATGGGCCGCTGCGTGTCGACCACCAGCTTCATCTGTGGCGGAACGGCCCCGATGTCGGCGGGCTCCATCTTCCCCTGGCGATTGATGTAGGCGACGTTGAACCAGTAAAGCCCGTCCGTGGGAGCGATGTAATGGAAGCCCATGCCGACGGCCTCGCCGCTCGGCGGGAGCGTCACTTCCTGGCGCCAGGTTTTGCCTTCGTCGGAGGAGACGAAAAGCGCTAGCTTCTCGACCTCGCCCTTCGCGGCCGGTGGCAGCGTGACCGGGATCTTCATCTCCCGGTCGGGCAAGTAAAACGGTTCCTCAGCCCCCGCCAGCGTGGCAGAGAAGAACCACCCCGTCAGGACGAAGAGCCCTGCTGCTCGCCGCATGATCCACCCCCAGGTCCTGCAATCGGGGCCGTACACCAGATTCCCCAAGGCCCCCACGTTGCCAGTCGGTCCAAGACTGGCAAGCCGTAACGGAAGTATCGACCAAGCGGCTCAGCGTCTTGAGGAAAATCGTCGACCCAAGAGTTTTGGCTCAAGTCGGACGGGCGACGGGGCCGTGGTTAGTGGCCTTCGCCGCGGGCCAGCACGGCAACCCAGACGGGGCCCGACCCGGCCCGGCGCAGAGTGCGGGCGGCCGCATGCGCAGTCGATCCCGTGGTGAGCACGTCGTCCACGAGCAGGAGGGGCCGGCCACGCCAGGCAGTCGGCAGTCGGGCGCGGAAGGCACGGGCCAGGTTGTCTCGACGTTCGTCGGCGGCGAGGGCTTGCTGGGGTGGGGTATGGCGGTAACGCCAGAGCCAGCCGCCGCCCCAGGGCCGCCGCTGCTGCTTGACCAGGACATGGGCCAGGAGCGCCGCCTGGTTGCAGCCCCGCCAGGTTTGCCGCAGCCAGTGCAGGGGCACGGGGACCAGGGCGGCGTCGGCCGGCACCCGGGCAAACTCGGTCGCCCGCTGCTGGACCCAGGCCCGGGCCAAAGCCTCGGCGAGGGCTGGGTCGGGCCGGTTCTTGAAACGCAAGATCGCCTCACGGAGCCGGCCATCGTAGCGCCCCAGCCGAATGACCCCGGCGAACGAGAAGTGCTCCGTCCGGCAGCGCGAACAGTCAGGTGCGGAATTGGCAAATGGGCCGAGCGTCGAGGCGCAGCGGTGGCAGGTCGGGCCGTCGGGAGCGAACAACTCCGCGGCGCAGGCCGTGCAAAAGTCCCTTTCCTCCTCGGCCAGTCCCTGGTCGCAGAGCAGGCAGACGGGCGGCAGGGCCAGGTCGGCCAGGCCGCGCCCCAGGCTGGCCAGTCCCGCCTTCGCCCGGTGCCAGAGCCCGCGCGCCGCCATCATGCCACGTCGCTTAGGACTTGGAGAAGAGGTAATGCCAACCCTTGCGCGGCATGGGCACGGCATAGACCGAGGTCCGAGCCGTCACGTAGAGCGTCTGGAAGTCCGGCCCGCCGAACACGCAGTTGGCCGGCACCTCGGGGAGCTTGATCAAACCAAGCTGCTTGCCTTCAGGAGAGACGACAAGCACGCCGCTCAACATCATCTGGGTGAGGTAGAGGTTGCCATCCACGTCCATGGCCATGCCGTCGCCGCCGTGCTTGACCACCTCATGCTTCTGGGGGCTGCCCAGCTTGCCCGGCGCCTCGATGGGATAGGCAAACAGGCCTGTCGTGCCCGAGGGCAGCACGTAGAGGGTCTTCTCGTCACGGGAGAGGTGGATGCCATTCGGTTGCTTGAGGTCGGCGATGAGGCGGGTCACTTCCCCGCCGGGGCTGACGTAGTAGACCGCTTCGGTCTCCTGAGCGTCGGGGCCGGCTCCGAAGCTGGGATCGGTGAAGTAGATGCCGCCCTGCTGGTCGATGGTCAGGTCGTTCGGCGCCTTGAAGCGCTTGCCCTGATAGCGGTCGGCCAGGACCGTGATCTCCTTCGTCTCGGTGTCGATGGCAATGACTCGGCCCGCGCCCCCTTGGCAGGCCACCAGTCGGCCGCGCGGGTCCATCATTAGCCCGTTGCAGCGCTGGCTCTCCTCCAGGAACACCGACAGTTCCCCGCTGCGGCTCAACCGCATGATACGGTTCTTGGGGATGTCGGTGAAGTAGATGTTGCCCTCCTTGTCGGCGGCCGGTCCCTCGGTGAAGCTGAAGCCGGTCTGCACCTTGACGATCTCACCCGTGGGGGCGATCTCGTCGGCCGCTGCCGTCCAGGCATGGGAGGCCGCTCCTCCGAGGGCGATCAGGACCGTGGCGGTGAGCAAGAGGCGGCGACGCATGGTTGGCTCCTTCGGGACGGGCGTGAACGTGCTCAGTGGAGGAGATGGAACGGCAACTGACTTTTTATGGGTGCCACGGGCTTGGACGTTGACCTAACGGCGCCTTCTCGACACTTCGGCGGCGAGGGAATGGCTTTACGAACGATAGGGCCTGCACCCGCCATCAGTTCTTGATGTACCAGAGCTTACCGCTCTTGATGAAAGTGATCTTCTTCTTACCCGCGATCTCCTCCTTCAGCTCGTAGGTCGCCTCTGCCCCTTGCGGGTCCATCGCTGGCTTCGCGCCCTTGACCTCTTTGAGCACCTCCAGCAGGCGCGGAGCCTTCCTCTCCCCAAACTGCTGCGCGAACACCTCCATGGAGACACTTTCCGTGATCTGCTTCAACTCCTCCGGGAGGACGAAGGCCTTGAGGAAGGCGGCGTACTCCTTGGCCTCCAGCAACCGGATGCCTTCAAGAATGGCGGTGTCGAGTTTCTCCCGTGGGTGCGGCTTGTCGTCTGCCGTGACGAACCCGATCGACACCGCTACCAGGCAGAGCGCCATCGCACTGCGGATGCTTCTCATGACTTCGATTCTCCAAAGAGTTGGCTGGTGAACGACGAAGCTCGGCGGCCCCGATCTCCGGATACGGCAAGTGTCACGCATCCACGGTTGTGCCGCTAACTTCGGGCAGCTCAAAAACGCTTCCCGATCTGGTTTCTACGCGCAAGTACGCCTTGTTCTTTCCGAGTCGCTGAAACATCTTCGATATCCAATCTCGAATGAGTTCGGCACTCGCGTGGCACTCAATGCATAGACCTGGCTGAATCTCGGCTGGCGAGCGAAGCTTCGTCCCATTGCCAGCATGTGGCATCGGCAGTCTCTCCACTGCAAGCCCTAGTCTTAGAGCCTTTGTCGTTGCTTCGAGCAGGACTTCTTTCCAAGACGAGACGACTTGCTGGTTGTCTGGCTCATCGTCCCACTTGATCGCGCTTGCCTTGTCTGCCTTCCGTCGCTCAACGGAGGCACCCCCTCCGATAGTTGCCCCATCGGAGCTCGGTCGCATCTCGACGAGAAAATCGTCCAACTGCGGCGGTGGAATGAGACGGTCGCGTTCCAATAGCAACTGGTCGCCAACACGGTATGGGCGGAGTTGAAAGCAAGCGATCTCGATGTCATGCTGCCGTAGCCACGCGCATGCGGAAAGTACATCGGCTTCGTATCCTGCCGCAACCAGGTAAATCTTCTGCTTCGCTTTGGGGTCTAATAGTTCCTGAAGGTCCGATTCGGTCAAATCTTGATCCTCGTCCGCAAGGTGCTCGCACAGGTTGGAAATCGCGTGCTCACGGTAGACAATGTCGCGCTCCGCGGTCTTTCCGGCGTGCACGTCGAGGCTCTTGAGGTGGTCGGCGAACATGTCGATAATTGCCGAGGCAGTCATTTTGCGGCTAGCCGCTGCGTAGCGAATTGCCTGGAACTCCATTCCCTCGCGTCGGCCTTTCTCGTCGTCGGCATCCCGCTTGATTTCAATTACAACCAGTTCGCCCGCGTCGGAAATGGCGAACAGGTCGGCTCGCTTACGCGTTAAGGTCCGTGGCTGGCGGCTTATTATGAGGAGTTCGGCATACTCAGCCGCGCCTGGGTCGGACCAATTTAGGAGGCTGGGCTGCGCGACGATTAGGTCCTCTAGGTCTTTTTCCAGCGCTCCGTTCGCGAGAACTTCCTTGAATTTCAGTGGCTGCACCCTGTTGCCAATAGATAACTTGGCCGCTGCTTGTAGTGCAAAAAGTTCCATAGGAAGTGAACCTCCGATCGTCGAAAGTGAAAAGCAGGCTCCAAGCCGGGTACCATTCGAGCACTGAACACGGCCGAACAATCGTCTGGCAGAACCGGTAGCGCCTAAGTCGCTTCCTTCTTCTTCCCAGGCCAGAAACGCTTGAGTTGGGGCCACCGGCTTCTCGTGCCTCACTCTACGTCTCTTGGTCCCCGTGTGCAAGCAGATACCCTCTTCGAACGGAGCCGCCGCCGCCGGCCAAGCTCCTCGACCGGGTGCGCGCGACAATCCGCCTCCTGCATTGAGGTTCACTGGCTGCCGTGCGGGCCAGCCGGCCGAAACGTCTTTCAACCATGCCTTCCAAACCAAGCGGAGGGGATGGGATTCGAACCCATGAACGCCTTTCGGCGTCTCCGGTTTTCAAGACCGGTGCAATCAACCGCTCTGCCACCCCTCCGGAGGGCCGGCCTGGGGCCAGCGCCGGTTAACGCATTCTACTACGCCCAGCGCTCGGCAGGAATACGCTAGGCTCGCTGCCCCGAAGGACCCACGGCCGCGAACAGAGGTTCAAGCCGAGGTGGTGGATGGGGGGGCCGGCGCGGCCTCGGCAGCCAGCTTGGGCGGAGGGGGTTTAAAGCAGGCCCAGCCCCAGACCAGCAAGGCGGCGAATGTGGCCGACCCCGCCAGACGAAGCGGCTCAAACCCCGGCAACCGGGGCAGCGTGCTCAGGACCAGTTGCAGCACCAGGATCACGGCCAGGCCCCAGGGCAGGCGTGGCGGGGGATGGGTTTGCCAAGCCTGGGCCAACAGCAGGCTGAAGAGCGGCAGCACCAGGGCGAAGTAGTGCAGATGGCAAACGGGGCTGGCGACCAGCATGACCACCATGAGCAGCATCCACCGGCATGCCTGGGCCGCGGGATCGCCACGGCTCCCGGGTGTGGCCCACAGACTACCCATCACGAGGAAGGCGACGAGTAGCCAGTGAGCGGCCCGGGTCCAGTGGGCCAGTTGCCGGGGCTGATCGGCGGCGGGCGTGCCCCACCAGGCCCAGTTGTGAAGCAGGGCATGGAGCGACTGGTTGTCCGTGGCAGTGGTCTCGAGCAGTTCCGCCTGCCGGGTGGCCGACGTGCCGAGCCCCAACCCCGGGAGGACCAGGTCGCCAAGCCACTCCTGATAGGCGGACACCATTCCCTCAGGGCCCAGGGCCAGACCGGGGATGAGCACGAAGCCGACAGCAAGCCCGGCAGCACAGCCAGCGAGAAACTGCCGATCGCGCTGCCAGAGCGGCACGATCAGCAGCAGGGCGGGGAAGACCTTGAGGCAGATCGCCCCCGCCAACCACAGACCGGCCCGAAAAGCATGGCCGCGCATGCTGGCCGCGATCATCCCCGCGAGCAAAGCCAAGAGCAGAAGGTTGACCTGCCCCCGTGACAGCGTGCTGCCGAGGGCGGGCAGCGCCAGATAGAGTGGGAAGAGTCGCAGCGCCCACCAGCGCCGGTCGCCTCGTTGCCAGCCGGCGTGCGGCGGATCGAGCTGCCGGGACAGGGCGGAAGCCAAGATGTGCGTGGCCCACAAAGTGGCGGCCACGCTCAGGCCTATCCCCACGACCACCGAGAGGGCGAAGGGTGGACAGCCGGCCCGGGATGCTCCCGGGGGCGGGTCGGCCAGCGGCACCAGTAGCACGGCCAGGAGCGGCGGGTACTGGTAATGCCAACCGTGGCTGTCGACGACGACGTAGGGGTTCTTCCCGTTCCGAACGGCCCAGGCCGCCCGCAGGTAGACTTCCAGGTCGGTATGCCGTTCATTGAGAAAGGCGGACCGCACCAGCACCAGGGCGCTGAAGGCACAGATGACCAGGGCGAAGCAGGTGAGGGCGGCGCGTTCGCTCGGCAGCAACGGCTGACCAGGGCGATAGAGGGACCAAAAGCGCATGCGTGCCGACTCGGAGGCCGCTTAACTGGCATCATGATATCAGGATCGCGGCCCGAGAGCGCGGCGGCGGTTCGGCCTGAGGTCTACCCCGGAGGTCCGACCGAGATTTCCTGGAGCCGTTTGCGGGCCTCATCGACCCGGCGCTGGTCGCCGTCGTGGGCCATCACCTCGCGGTAGAGCTGGGCTGCCCGGCCGCGGTCATGGAGCACCTTGTCGTAGAGACGGGCCGCCCGCAGCCGGGCGTCGGTGTTGGTCCGGGGGTTCCACTGGAAGTGGCGTTCGTAGTAGGCAGCGGCCCGGCGGAACTGCTTGAAGGCCCGGCTCTCGTAGATTTCGCCAAGCTGGTAGGCCACGTCGGCGATCTTGTCCGACTGCGGGTACTGGGCGAGCAGTTGCTGGAACAGGATCTCGGCCCGGCGCATGTTGTCGTCGGCCGCCGACAGCCAGCCCTTGCCCTTGTAGCTCATGGCCCGGCGATAAAGCTCGTTGGCCTCGGGGATGCTGTGCTGTGGCTGGAGATTGGGGGGCGGCACGTCGAGGTCGAGCCGATAGGCCGGCTTGGAGATGCGATGGAAGCCGAGCAGTTCGTCCTCGACCCAGCGGGCTCGTTCCAGGTCGTTGGTGCGGAGGTAGAACTCGCGCAGGGCTTCGAGGCTGGCCTGATATTCGATGCGGGCCGCCAGTGTGCGGCGGACGGCGGTCAGGTCGTCGGGGCTGCGGGCCGCGCCACCTTGGGGCGGCGTGGCCGTGGCACCGGGGGCCATAAGGGGCAGCAGCAGGAGCAGTGGCGCGAGGCGTCGGTTCAGCATGGGGTCGATCTCTCCGCGCCGGGCGGCGCGGCGGGCGCCCCCGGACCTAGTGGCTGCGCGCTTCGGCCGGCGCGGCGCCGGTCGTCGCGAGCGGCTGATGGGTAGCCGACGAGCCACCCTTGGAATCGGCCCGGCCGAAAATCATCCGGCCGGCGGGCGTCTGCAGGATACTGGTGACGGTGATGGTCACCTCCTGGCCGATGAACTGCCGGCCCTGCTCGGCGACGACCATGGTGCCGTCGTCGAGGTAGCCCACGCCCTGGCCCACCTGATCGCCGGGCTTGATGAGCCGCAGCGAAAGCACTTCGCCCGGCAGGGCCACGGTCTTCAGGGCATTGGCCAGCTCGTTGACGTTGATCACCTCCACGCCCTGCAGTTGGGCTACCTTGTTCAGGTTCAGGTCGTTGGTCATCACGCGAGCGCCGAGCACCTTGGCGAGCACGACCAGCCGCTGATCGACCTCGTGGACGTCGCGCAGCTCGGGGATGTCCCCTTCGTGGATCGACAACTCGACCTTCGGGTTGCTCTGCAGCCGCTTGAGGATGTCGATGCCGCGGCGGCCGCGGTTGCGCTTCAGCTTGTCCGGGCTGTCGGCAATGCTCTGGAGTTCATGCAGCACGAAGCGCGGAACCACCAGGGGCGTGTCGATCAGCCGCGTATCGCAAATATCGGCAATCCGCCCGTCGATGATGACGCTGGTGTCCAGGACCAGCGGCCGGCCCCCCTTCATCTCTTTGGAAAACTCCACGTAGGGGATGATGAACCGGAAATGATCTTTGGTCTGATAAAGCGTGCTGACACAGATGTAACAGAAAAACACGGTCAGCCCGAGTTGCACGGGAAACAGAAGCGGCGAGAGCGGACTCTGCTCCAGGATCGGGTTGATGGCCGACGCGAAGAGCTGGCCGAACAACAAGCCGAAGAGCAGGCCGAAGTAGATCGAAGAGAGCGTGGTAATCTGCTTGTTGGGGACGGCCATGTCGAGGAAGACGACGGCGCCGCCGACCAGCAGGGTAATGACGAAGAAGCCGATCGGCACCAGCAAGGCGAAGGCGCCCAGGGCATTGACGTCGAGGACCTTGCTGGCCTGGAGGGCCACGCTGGTGGCGACGCCGATGACCACGATCATGAAGATGGCCCGCGTGATCCAGAGCACCTGCGGTTCACGCCGTCCCATGGGGCAACTCCTGCTCTGTCGTTCGAGGCTCGGACCAGCGGGTCCCGACCAAGCGCGTGCCGCCCCTGGCCGAGATGGGGATCAGGCTACCGCGCGGCAACGCGGCCCCTGGCGGGCACCGGGCCGACCAGGGGGACGCGAGTCGTTCCTCATTCTAACGTCAGGTTGGGGATTGGCATAGCCTTAAGTGGTCATCCTGGGCGGCCCGGTCCGTGCGGCTCGCCAGGTAGGCCCCAACGGCCCGGGGCCGCTCGGGGGCCGGCCAGTCCGCCAGGCCCGGCACCCAGTCCGGCCGCGCCGTCAGGGTTTCGAACAGTTCACGCAGCCGTCGCTGGGCCGCCTGAGCGAGCCGGAGCACCTCCGGATGGCGATAGACCTTGGCATGCAGGAAGGCCTCTAGCTCTCCTTTTTGCCGCTCCAGTTCGGGCCCCGGAGCGATCAGCGGCCGTTCCAGCCGGCAGGCGTCCCCAGGGGCTGCGATCCCCAGGTCGGCCAGCCGGGCCTGACTGTGTTCGAGCAAATCATCTACTTGCAGATCGATGAGAGCCCGAACGGCAGCGGGATGGAGCTGGGCCGGGGCCAGCGTGCCGTAGCGCTCCCGCACTCGTTCGACCCCACGCTGCCAGAGGGCGATGCCGTCCAAGTCCGCGAGTTGGATCAGCCCGAGCGTCAGGGCGTCGTCCAGGTCGTGGGTGTCGTAAGCGAGACTGTCGGCGGCATCGACGATCTGGGCTTCCAGGAAGGGCTGCGGGCAGCCGGGGTCGAGGTAGGCCCGTACCTCCGGGGCGTTCGGCTCTTTGCTGTGATAGGCCAGCGAAGCCCGCACCTCCCAGGTCAGGTTCAGCCCGGGAAAGGGGGGATAACGCTGCTCCAACTCCTCGACCAGCCGCAGACCGAAGCGATTGTGCTCGAAGCCGCCATGATCCCGGAGGCACTCGGCGAGCACGGACTCGCCGGCATGACCGAACGGGGGATGGCCCACGTCGTGGACCAGGGCGATGGCCTCGGTCAGGTCCTCATTGAGCCCAAGCTGCCGGGCGATGGTGCGGCTGATCTGGGCCACTTCCAGCGTGTGGGTGAGGCGGGTGCGATGTTGGTCTGAATACTCATGAACGAGGACCTGAGTCTTATACATGAGTCGGCGGAAGGCGGCACTGTGGATGATCCGGTCGCGGTCCCGCTGGTAGCAGCCCCGGAAGCGGTGGGTCGGTTCGGGGTGACGCCGGCCACGGCTGGCGCTGCTCCGCTGGGCGTAAGGGGCCAGATGGGCTTCAGGGTCGGACATGGCTTGGCGTCCAGAAGTCGGGACGGTGGTCGGCAGCGCCTAGCCGGGTTGGCTCCGCTGCCGCGATTGCTCGGCCCGCCAGGCCGCGATGGCCGCGTGGTTGCCGCTCAGCAGCACGTCCGGCACGCTGAGCCCGCGAAACTCCCGCGGCCGGGTGTATTGAGGATACTCGATCCGGCCCGGCTCGGCATGGGACTCGTCCGCGGCACTCTCTGCATCCCCCAGGACGCCCGGCACCAGGCGAATGACCGTGTCGATCACCACCATGGCTGGCACCTCTCCACCATTGCAGACGAAGTCGCCGATGGACAACTCTCGGGGTTGCAGCAGTGTCTTGATCCGCTCGTCGAAGCCTTCATATCGGCCGCAGAGGAGGATCAAGCGCGGCTGCTGGGCCAGCTCCCGCACCACGGCATGGGTGAGACGCTGCCCCTGGGGTGTGAGCAGGATCACCTGGCCGGGGTCGGGGTGAGCGGGGCGGATGGCCTCGACGGCCGCCACCACCGGCTCGCACATGAGCACCATGCCAGGACCGCCCCCGAAGGGGCGATCATCGACCTTGTGATGTTTGGGGTCAGCCGACCACTGCCGCAGGTCCCAGAGATGGATCGACACCAGACCGGCATCGAGGGCGAGCTTGAGGATGCTCTGGGACTGATAGCCATCGAAGATGGCGGGGAACAGCGTCAGCACGTCGAAGCGCATGGCCGCTTGCCAACAAGGCCGTTCGGAAGAGGCCAGGGGTCGGCACGCCGCGGGAGCGGGGGCCTAGCTCTGGGCTGGGGCCGCGACCGGCGTCTGGGCCGCCACGCCGCTCTCCAGCAACTCAAACTTGCTCAGGTACTTGCGGAGCAGGATCGCGGTCTTCTCGGTCGGTTGGGCCCCGACGCTGAGCCAGTGCTTGACTCGGCTCGCCTTGAGGGTTACGCGTTGATCGGTATCCCGGACCATTGGGTCGTAGGTGCCGAGTTCTTCAATGATCCGGCCGTCCCGCGGCTGGCGGGCATCAATCGCCACGATCCGGAAGAACGGGCGATGCTTCTTCCCCAACTTTTTCATGCGAATCTTGACCATCGACCTCTCCACGCTGCGAGCGGCCACGGTGCCCGTGCCGCTGGACCTGGCTTCTCAATCGGAACGGATATCGTAGCAAGCCCCGCCGCCATCGGCGAGGTCAGAAGTGGACGGAAGTCGTTCGCCCAGGGGGTCTCCAAGGCCTGCCGACGGGGGTTCCAGGGCGCGCCAGGGGGTCGCCACGCTTCTGGGCGCTGTCGCCAGAGATCGCCAGAGGGCCGCCAGGAGGGGTTTTCACGCTCTTGGACGCAAGCAACATGGCGATTTCACAGGGTTTCAGGACCTTCCCACGTCTCTCGGCGCCAGTTTCGGGCTCTGAGCAACGTTCGGCGTTCACCTCTCCCGCCCTCCGACCGCCCAGGCAAACGCCGTAGGCTACCATAATGAACATAAGTATACAACCTCGGTTGTGGACGCCCCGTTCGCGGGTCGGGACCCAAGTTTCCCTTGGCTGCGGCTCCAGTTCAGCGGATAATAGCAGAGCCTACCTCGTCGCCTTCCCGAGGCTCACCGATGCGACGTTCGCTGCTGTCTGGACTCTTGCTTGTTGGCTTGGTCTTGCTGCCGGTCTCGGCCACACCGCCGCCCCTGCCGTCTGAGGTGCGGGAGGAGTACGAGCAGAAGGTGCGGCCCATCTTCGAGCAGAACTGCTTCAAATGCCACGGCGGGACCAAGACCCGGGGCGGCCTGAGCCTGGCCAACCTCGACGGACTGCTGGCGGGCGGCAACACCGGGCCAGCCCTCGAGCCGGGCGACGCCAAGGCCAGCCTGCTGCACATGCTCCTGCAGCCCGGCAGCGAACCCCACATGCCGCCCGATCATCAGCTCGCCCAGGCGGAAATCGACACGATCGCCCGCTGGATTGCGAAGCTGCCCAAGGCGGCGGCTGGGGCGAAGCCCAACGATCAGAGCCGCGCCCATTGGGCCTTCCAGCCCATGGGTCGGCCCACGCCGCCCACGCCCCGCCAGGCCGACTGGATCAAGAACCCCATCGACGCCTTCATCCTGGCCAAGCTGGAAGAACAGAACATGCGGCCGGCCGCCCCGGCCAGCAAGATCGACCTGATCCGCCGGGCCACCTTCGACCTGACCGGCCTGCCACCCACTCCCGAGGAAGTGGAGGCTTTCTGTGCCGACGACAGTCCCACCGCTTTCGAGAAGGTCATCGACCGGCTGCTGGCCTCGCCCCACTACGGCGAGCGCTGGGGCCGCCACTGGCTCGACCTGGCCCGGTATGCCGACTCGGACGGCTTCGAATTCGACGTGGATCGACCCTATGCCTTCCGCTACCGCGACTACGTCATTCGCAGCTTCAATGCCGACAAGCCCTATAACCGCTTCATCCTCGAGCAATTGGCCGGCGACGAGATGGAGGCCAAGACGCCCGAGACCCTGACCGCCACGGGGTTCTGCCGGTGCGGTCCCACGATCGACAATCAGGCCAACGAGAAGAACCGGCTCGACGAACTGGACGACATCATCAGCACCACCTCGTCGGTCTTCCTGGGGCTGACGATCGGCTGTGCTCGCTGCCATGACCACAAGTACGATCCGATCTCGCAGAAGGAGTACTACGAGCTGCTCGCGGTCTTCAACAGCCGCGAGAAGCGGGACTACAACGTGGCCACGCCGGAGGAGACGGCCCGGGTCGCGGCGGATCGGGACAAGATCGACGCGCAGCTCAAGGAGCTGCGGCAGCAACTGGCCGAGGTCGCCCCGCCGCCCATCCGCTTCGCCGGTAAGTGGCGCGTCGAGGAGCAGGAACTGGTCCAGGAAGCGATCCGGCCCGACGTGCGGCTCTTCTTCGGCGAGCCCACCTGGACCGACCTGATCCTGGAAGTCGAGGCCCAGCGGACCGACGGGGCCGAGGGCTTCCTCGTCGCCTTTCGCGTCCAGGATGCGGACAACTTCTACTGGGTGAACTTCGGCGGTTGGAACAACACCCAGCATGGCGTGGAGCTGGAGCGCGAAGGGCGGCGGCGGCTGGCTTTCCCCGGCAAGCCGGGCCGCGTGGTCGACGGGCGCTGGCACCAGATCCGCATCTCACTCCTGGGGGACGATGCCCGCATCTTCCTCGACGACGAACTCGTCTTCGAGTTCAAGACCGATCAGATCAAGGCGGGGGGCATTGGCCTGGCTTCCTGGAACACCGCCGTCCGCTTCCGCAATCTGCGGGTGCGCAACCTGGCGGGCGCGACGCTGTTCGCCGGGCTGCCGCCCCTGCCCAAGCCCGCCGACCTGGACCCGGTCAATCGGCACACCCGGGAGCAGCGGCGGACTGAGCTGCAGAAGGAGATCAACCAGCTTGAGGCCCGCAAGCTCCGGCCGCCACTGGCCATGGGCATCCGCGATGCGGGCCGCGAGGCGCGCCCCACGTTCCTCCTGCTCCGCGGCGATCATCGGATGAAGGGGCCCGAGGTGCAGCCCGACGTGCCGGCCGTGCTCCGCTGGGAGCCGGTCTCCTTCACGCCGCCCGAGACGGAGAGGCGCTCCACGGGCCGACGGACGACCCTGGCCCGCTGGCTCGCTGCTCCGGAGAACCCGCTCACCGCCCGGGTCATGGTCAACCGCCTCTGGCAGTATCACTTCCATCGCGGCCTGGTGGGCTCTTCGTCCAACTTCGGACTCAACGGCGAGGCACCCTCCCATCCCGAACTGCTCGACTGGCTGGCCCAGGACTTCATCGCCGGCGGCTGGCACATCAAGCGGATGCACAAGCTCATCATGCTCTCAGCCGCGTACCAGCAGTCCACGCGGATCGAGCCGGAGTTCATGGCCCGCGATCCCGAGAACGTCTACCTGTGGCGCTATCCCCGCAAGCGGCTGGAGGCGGAGGCGATTCGCGACTCGGTGCTGGCGGCGGCGGGCACACTCAATCGGCAGATGTTTGGGCCAGGGGTCAAGCCGCGCATCCACCCGAGCCTGATCGCCACCGGCTCGACGCCTAAATGGCCTCTCGTGGAGAAGGAAGGGCCCGACCACTGGCGCCGCAGCGTCTACGTCTTCGTCAAGCGCTCGGTCCTCCTGCCGCTCCTGGAGGGGTTCGACGCCCCGACGGCCACGCAGTCGTGCGAGTGCCGGCTGCCCACGATCGTGCCCACGCAGGCCCTCATGATGATGAACAACGAGTTCTTCCAGGAGCATGCCCTGCACCTGGCGGAACGGCTGGAGCGCGAGGCGGGGGCCGAACGGGCCCGGCAGGTCGAGCGTGGCTATTGGCTGACGCTGGGCCGGTCGCCCACGACCGCCGAGCGGTCGGCCGCACTGGAGTTCATCAAGGGGCAAGAACAGATGCACCGGGCAGCGCCGGACGGCTCACGCCTGGCCCTGGCCGACTTCTGCCACGTGCTCTTCAACCTGAACGAGTTCATCTACCTGAACTAAGCGGGCTGGGCCACCATTCAGTGGCTTCAATCCCGGCCGCTGCTGCCGAAGCCGGCGCTGCCGCGCTCGGTGGTCGGCAGTTCGGGCATGGGCTGCAGTTCGATAGAGGGGGCTGGCAGGATCAAGAGCTGGCAGACGCGGGTGCCGGCAGGTAGGGCCACGGGCTCGGCCAGGGTGGTCATGAGGGCGGTCACTTCGCCGCGATAATTGGGGTCGATAACGCCGCCCAGAGTCAGGATGCCGTGCTCCCGGGCCAGGCCGCTGCGGTCGGCGATGAGCCCGACGTGGCCAGGCGGGATGGCGACGGCGAAGCCGAGCGGTACCGGGGTCACCCGGCCAGGTCGCAGTTCCGCTTCGGTCCGGGCATGGCAGTCAAG
>CALLZJ010000467.1 GCA_937858435.1 uncultured bacterium | reverse complement strand
GGCCGCGAGCGGCGCGGCCTGGGGGACGTAGGACTCGGCCCCCGCTGCCGCCAGCCGAGCCGCCTCGAGCCAGGGAAGTGGCCAGCGATCCGATGTCAGGTCCGCGGGTTGGGCCCCGAGCGGTTCCCAGAGTTCCCTCGGCAGGTAGATGCGGCCACCAGCCGCATCGGCCCGCAGATCGCGCAGGATGTTGGTGAGCTGGAAGGCATACCCCGCCGCTCGGGCCGGCTCCGTGGCCCGGGGATCGCGGCAGCCCCAGACGCGGATCGAGGCCAGTCCCACCGTGACCGCAACCCGGTAGCAGTAACGCTCAAGATCGGCCCAGGTTGCGAAGGGCTGATGATCCAGGTCCTGGGCCATGCCGTCCAAGAGTTCAAGCAGCCAGGCAGGCTCGACCTGGAAACGCTCGACGACGTCGGCCAAGGCGGGGAGATAGTCCGAGGAAGGGGAGCCCCCCGCCAGGGCCGACTCGACCTCGCGCCGCCAGTCGGCGAGCGCGGTTGCCTTGTCCTCGGCCGTCCCGGGGCCGTCAACCAGGTCATCCGAAAGCCGGAAGTAGGCATAAAGGACGTTCATGGCCCGGCGCGGGGCGGCAGGCAGGAGCCAGAAGGCAGCATTGAAGGAACCGGCGCGTCGGCGGGCCAAGGCGGCACAACGAGAGTAGGACGCCGCCAACCGCCCAGCCCCAGCTTGTGCCGGACCAGAGCGCCCAGCAGCAGCCGTGCTTGAACGGCCTTGCTCACCGTGGGTCGTCGCTGCCACACGTCACCACCTTGCCGCTCGATGGCGTCGAGGACGGCATGCCCGCCGGCCACGAACAGCGCCACGTCTACCCGCGCCGCTTCTGGTACTTGGTCTACGAGAGGCGCCCCCGCCTGCAAGAAGCTCCGAGCCCGGGCCACTTCGAAACGCATCAGCTCGCCCAGGGCCGGCGTGAACGGACCTGACCGTATCGCCTCCAGCGTGCAGCCAAACCGCTCGACATCCGCCGCCGGCAGGTAGACCCGTCCCTTGGCGGCATCGCGCGCCACATCCTGCCAGAAGTTCGCGAGCTGCAGTCCCGTGCAGATGGCGTCGGACCGGGCAATCCGGTCCGGCGTCGCACAGCGGAACAGTCCCAGCACCAGCCGGCCCACCGGGTTCGCCGAGTAGCGGCAGTAGCCCAGCAGCTCCGCGAACGTGGCGTATCCCCTCACCCGTTGATCCTGCTCGAACGCAACCAACAGGTCGAGGAAAGGCTCGGCCGGCAGGTCGAACTCCCGCACGGTCTCGGCCAAGGCGACCATGACCGGATGGCGTGTCCGGCCAGCGTAGAGCTGGAGCAGCTCTCCCCGCCACCAGGCGAGCAGGGCCAGCGCCTCGACGGGATCAGCGACCTCGTCCGCCAGATCGTCGGCCCAGCGGCAGTAGGCATAAAGGGCGTGGAAATGGGGCACGAGCCGACGCGGCAAAAGGAACGAGCCCACCAGGAAGTTCTCGTAGTGGGTCAGGGCCAATTGCCGGCAGTAAGCCCGAGCCTGGGGCAGGGACGGAGACCCCGCGTTGGCCCCGGGCCCATAGCGGCGCAGATGATCGGCAAAGTCATGCTTCATAGACTGAGGAAAATCTGGAGCCGCCGCGGAGGACGATGCCCGTGACCGCCGACCATCGCCTGGAAGCCGACCGCCTGGCCAAGCTGGAGGCCATCGCCGCCCTTGGAGTCGATCCTTGGGGCCGCCGCTTCGACGGCGCCCAGCCCATCGCCGACGTTCGCGCGTTGCCCATCACCGATGATCCTATGACCGGTCCCGAGGTGCGGGCGGCCGGCCGCATCTTCACCCACCGCAAGATGGGGAAGATTCGCTTTCTCGACCTGGTCGACCGCTCGGGCCGCATTCAGGTCATGGTCGGGCAGAAGCAGGTGGATGAAACCAGTTGGGCCGTTGCCGAGCAGTGCGACCTGGGCGACTTGCTGGCCGTGGTCGGCCGGCTGGGCACGACCAAGGCCGGCGAGCTGACCATCTTCGCACAGACCATCCAGTACCAGGGCAAGGCGCTCCTGCCCCACCCGGACAAGTGGAGCGGGATCGAGGACACCGAGTTTGCCCTGCGGCACCGCTATCTCGACTTCATCTACGATCCAGAGTTGCGGGCCAAGGCGGTCAAGCGGGTCCAACTGCTGCAGTTCATCCGGACCTGGCTCGCGGGCCGGGGCTTCCTCGAAGTCGAGACCCCCGTCCTCCAGGCCATTGCGGGTGGAGCGGCGGCCCGCCCGTTCAAAACCCATCACAACGCCCTGGACATCCCGCTCTTCCTCCGCATCGCCTTGGAACTGCCGCTCAAGAAGCTGCTCGTGGCCGGCTTCGAGCGCGTCTTCGAGATGAGCCGGGTCTTCCGCAACGAGGGCATCAGCCCCAAGCACAATCCCGAGTTCACCATGCTCGAACTCTACGAGGCGCATGGCGACTACGAGACCATGATGGAGCTTACCGAAAGTCTGATCGTCGGCTGTGTGCAAACGCTGGGGCAGGGGCTCGAAGTGGAGTATGGCGACGTCCGCGTCGCCTTCCCCCCGCCGTGGCGCCGGGCTGCCTACGGCGACCTCTTTCGCGAGTTTGTCGGCGTGGAGATGATGGATACCGACGGCGTCGCCCAGCAGGCCCGGTCCCTCGGCATCGAGCCGGCGGGCAAGGATCACGACGTCCTGGTGCATCTGCTCTTCGAGCACAAGGTCGAGGGGCATCTGCACGGTCCGATCTTCGTGTTCGATTACCCCGCCGCCCTGTGCCCACTCACCAAGCGGAAGGCGGGCGATCCGCGCCTGGCCGAGCGATTTGAGCTGTACGTGAACAACATGGAGCTTGCGAACGCCTACACCGAACTGAACGACCCGATCACTCAGGAAGCCACCTTCCGCCGTCAGCTTGCCGGTCTGCCCGAGGAGGAGTCGATGGCCAAGATGGACGACGAGTTCGTCAAAGCCTTGAAGTATGGCATGCCCCCGGCCGGCGGCATGGGCATGGGCATCGATCGGCTTGTCATGCTGCTGACGAACAGCCAGACCATTCGCGAGGTGATCCTCTTCCCGCTGCTGCGGCCCGAGCTTAAGTGACGAGCAGGACGACCAAGGCGACCGACCAGAGATAGGCGGCGAACCAACTCAGCCGGCTGGCCTGCACCAGGCGAATGAGCAGGTCGATGGAGGCGTAGCCGACCAGCCCGGCGACCAGCGTGCCCAGTGCCGTCAGGGCGAGGAACTCCCCGGTCAGCCAGGAGGGCAGGCCCCCCGCCTTCAGGAGGGCCCGGCCAATGCCAAGGGCTCCGAGCCCGCCGCTGGCCACCACGGCCAACATGAAGCTGAAGCGGACAGCCCCGGTCCGTTCGAGCCCCACGAGCAGGGCAGCGCTGATCGTCGCTCCACTCCGCGAGATGCCGCGGAAGACCGCCGAGACCGCCTGCCCGAGGCCGATGGCGAGCGCTTGCCAGCCACGGGTCTCGGGGCCGACCGTGGTGCCGATCCAGCGCCGCCGCAGCGTCTCGACCGCCACGAGCAGCCCGCCAAGGAAAAGGAAGTTGAAGGCCACGGGCCGAGGCTCTTCGAAGCTCTGCGCGATCTCCTTGCTGAAGGCCAGTGTCACGACCGTGGCCGGAACGGTGGCCAGGAAGACGAGCCAGGCCAGGTGCAACAGTTCCCGGCGATTGGCGGGCCAGAGGCGGATTGGGTCCGAAGCCGGTGCGGCCCCACCCAAATGCTGAGACCATTGCTGCCGCAGGCCGCGGCGGAAATAGAGCAGCACGGCCACGGCCGTGCCGAGGTGCAGGCAGCCGTCGAAAAACAACTCCATGCCCCGGTCGCTGCCAGGCTCGGGGTTGAATCCCAGGAAGTGCTGCGCAAGCACGAGATGGCCGCTCGAACTCACGGGTAGAAACTCCGTGATCCCCTGGAGGGCGCCCAGGAGAACGGCATGCCACCAAGTCATGGATCGATCCCGCTCGCTGTCGTGAGGGTTCGGCGAGGCAAGTGCCCCGCGGTCCGCCTCATCATCCTATCAGCCCACCGCGGCGCGGCACTTCACGCCGCCCGCCGCTGGTCGGTCGACCGGGCCTGGTACCAGGCGACGAAGCGGTCGTAGTCCTCGGGCGTGTCGATGCCGGGATGGGCAGCGGGAATGACGCCCACCTGGATGCGTTCTCCCAGGCTGAGCACGCGGAGTTGTTCCAGCTTCTCGGCCTGTTCAAGGGGGCTGGCTGGTAATCGGGCCAGTCGCTGGAGGAAGGGCCGGCGGTAGGCGTAGAGCCCCACGTGCTGGAAGAAGAGGAACGGCTGCCGTTCGAAATCGGGCTGACCGTCGCGGACGTGGGGGATGGGGCTGCGGCTGAAGTAGAGGGCCTGGCCGGCGTCGCCGATCGCGACCTTGACGCAGTGCGGGCTTTGGTACTGCTCCAGGCTCGTGAGCGGGGTGGCGAGCGTGGACATCGCGGCGGCGGGGTGCCGCTGGAGCAACTCGACGGCGAAGTCGAGGGCGTCGGGTTCGATGCGGGGCTCATCGCCTTGCAGGTTGACAACGAGATCGGCATCGAGGCCAGCCACGGCCTCGGCGATCCGGTCGGTGCCGCTCGGATGGTCGGGCCGGGTCATGAGCGCTTGCCCGCCAAAGCTCCGCACGGCGGCGGCGATCCGGTCATCGTCGGTGGCGACGGCCACGATCTGAGCCCGGCGGGCCAGAGAGGCCTGCTCATAGACGTGCTGGATGAGGTACTTGCCCGTGGCCCGGAGCAGCGGCTTGCCCGGCAGCCGGGTCGACCCGAACCGGGCCGGGATGAGGATGGCCGTCTTCATGATGAGCTTCCTTGCTCAGATGTAGCTGGCAGTCGGCTGGCTGTCGTCCATGCTCCCGGGCCACATGCTACCCCCGGCCCCGGGACCCTGTCAATTCCAAGGAGAGTGGCACGCCGGGTCCTTGCACCGGCCCTGGGCCATGGTAAGCTGCATGGACCGATTGATTTCATTAACGCCTTAGGTCGCTCCGTTCGGAGGGTTCTGCCATGCTGAGTAAGCTGCTCTGGGGCGGGTGCTTGCTTGTCGCGGCCGGGTTGCTCCTGGCCAGCGGCGTAGGCTGGTATCTCGAAAGTGACGGCGAATGGGTGACCATGCCGGTTACGCGCTTGACGCTGGACGATCTGGAGCGCGAGCAAGAAAAGACGGTTACGCTGGAAATCGGCAACGACCGCTGGTGGCCCGTGCGGATCGTCGGCCTGGCCCAGTGCTGAGGGTACAACTGCAGCTTCCGTGCGAAGCCTTCGCCGCCGATCGAGATTCCCGCTCGGAGCAGCTACACCTTGGAGTGCCTGCTGCGAACGGCCTGGCCGGGCCACCTCGAGAATCAACTGCACGTCTTCATCGATGATGGCCGCGGCCTGCGCGAGTTCGTGGTGCGGGTCAAGGGCTCGGTCTCGGGTCGATGGATTCGGCTAACGGACTTGCAACTGTAGAGCCGCGCTGGTCCTTCGCGTTCGTCTCGACCTGTCAGCCGGCGGCGGACTCTCCTAGGCTACCCTACCCGGGCACTCGGGGGTGAAGCCGCCCCCCACCAGGAAGCCGCCATGGCCGCCGACCCCGCCCCGGACCTGCAAGCCCACAAGGCCGCCCTGCGTGCCGAGGCCCATGCCCGCCGCAAGGCCCAGCCCGACAAGGACGAGTTGAGCCGGGCGATCTGCGCCACGTTCATGGCCCTGCCCGAGTATGCCGCCGCCAGCACGGTCATGTTCTACGTCGATGCCCGGAGCGAGGTCCGGACCCGCCATTCACTCCAAGACGCCCTCGCCTCGGGCAAGCGGATCGTCGTCCCCTGGTGCAATGCCCATCAGGAACTGGAGCTGTTCCATTTAGAGGCCATGGAGGAGCTGGCACTGGGGATGTACAAGATCCTCGAACCCCAGCCCGAACTCCGGCAGGTACCGGCGAAGGTCCTCCAGCCGGAAGAACTCGACCTGGTCATGGTGCCCGGGGTAGCGTTCGACGAACGGCTGGCCCGCATGGGGCACGGCTTTGGATATTACGACAAGCTCTTGCACCGACTGCGGCCCGGGGTGCTCCGGGTCGCCTTGGCCTTCGAATGCCAGTTCTTCCCCGAGATCCCCGTTCAGCCGCATGACATCTTCATGGATGCCGTCGTGACCGAGAGCCGGGTGCTGCGGCGTTCGTAGCCCGCCGGATCATCCGCTATAGTAACCTTAGACGGAAAATTGGGGGCCGGCGCAATCCCGGCCGGGCCGCGGCGAATAGACTCGCGGACAGATTGTCTCTCGGCCGTAGCCGAGTACGCGGGGGCCCTTCATGCTCAACACCTGGCTGGTGCTG
>CALLZJ010000466.1 GCA_937858435.1 uncultured bacterium | reverse complement strand
GCGTCTGGGACCCTGGCGAAGGCAGGGAGCCTACCGAACCCGCGGGAGTTGTGAACTGCCCGGAAAGGGGACAAAGCCCATCGTTCCAGGGGAGTGCCTTTCCGGTCGACCCGCTCCGGTTTACAATGCCGGTTTGTTCGGACCCGCTTCACAACTCGGACGGGGCTGCCATGGACAAGCACGTCGTCAAGCACATCTTCGTGACCGGCGGCGTGGTCAGCTCCCTGGGCAAGGGCCTGACCTGCTCCTCGATCGGCATGCTGCTTGAGCACCACGGCCTGCGCGTCCGCTTGCAAAAGATCGACCCCTACCTCAACATCGACCCCGGCACCATGAGCCCCTACCAGCACGGCGAGGTTTATGTCCTCGACGACGGGGCCGAGACCGACCTGGACCTGGGCCACTACGAACGCTTCACCCATGCCGTCCTCGATCGCAACTGCAACCTGACCACCGGCCGCATCTACCAGGCGGTCATCGAGAAGGAGCGGGCGGGCCACTACCTGGGCCAGACGGTGCAGGTCATCCCGCACATCACGGACGAGATCAAGATGGGCATTCGGCGGCTGGCGACAGCCGACGTCGACGTCGTCATCACCGAGATCGGCGGCACCGTGGGCGACATCGAGGCCCAGCCCTTCCTCGAAGCGGCCCGGCAGTATGCCCTGGAGGCGGGTCGGGGCAACTCGCTCTTCGTCCACCTGACGCTGGTCCCTTACCTCAAGGCCGCCCGGGAAGCCAAGACGAAGCCGACCCAGCACTCGGTCGGCATGCTCCGGCAGATCGGCATCCAGCCCGATGTCCTGGTCTGCCGCACCGAGCACGAGCAGCCGCTGGCCCAAGAGATGAAGGACAAGATTGGTCTCTTCTGCAACATCGAGCCCCGGGCCGTCATCGAGGAGCGGGACAAGAAGAACAGCATCTACGAGGTGCCGCTCAGCCTCGCCGACAACGGCCTGGATTCGCTCATCATCGAGCGACTGGGCCTGGAGCAGCGGGCCAAGCCGGCCGACCTGAGCGCCTGGCGGGAACTGGTCCACCGCATCAAGAACCCCGTGGCCGAGGTGACGATCGCCGTCGTGGGCAAGTATGTCCAGCACCACGATGCCTATAAGTCCATTTACGAGGCGCTCGATCATGCCGGCACGCACCACGGCTTCCAGATCGTGCTCCGAAAGGTGCAGGCGGAGGACGTCGAGCAGGACGGTGCCGAGAAGAGCCTGGGCGGCGTGGACGGCATTCTGGTTCCGGGTGGGTTCGGCGACCGTGGGATCGAGGGGAAGATCGACGCCATCACCTTCGCGCGGACCCGGAAGATTCCTTTCTTTGGCGTCTGTCTGGGCATGCAGTGCGCGGTGATCGAGTTTGCCCGCAACGTGCTCAACCTGGCCGACGCCAACAGCACGGAGTTCGACGCCAACACGCCCCACCCGGTCATCTGCATGCTGGAGGAGCAACTGCACGTGAAGGACAAGGGGGGCACCATGCGCAAGGGGGCCTATCCCTGCCACATCGTGCCGGGAACCCGTGCCGAAGCGGCCTATGGTCAGGCCCTGGTGCAGGAGCGGCATCGCCATCGCTATGAATTCAACTACCGCTACCGGGAGCCCTTCGCGGCAGCGGGGATGGTAGCCAGCGGCGTGAGCCCCACGGGCAAGATCGTCGAGATCATGGAGATTCCGGACCATCCCTGGTTCCTCGCGGTGCAGTTCCACCCCGAGTTCAAGTCCAAGCCGACCGAAGCCCATCCGCTTTTCCGCGAGTTCATCCGCGCCGCCGGGGAGCGGCGTGAAGGCCGCAAGGAGCCCGGGCTGGTGCTACGAGGTTAGGAGCAAGGCCATGGCCGAGGAAAAGAAGATCATCATCGACGAGGATTGGAAGGAAGAGGCTCAGCGCGAGAAGGAGGCGCTGGCGGCCGCGGCGGAAGCAGCGCGTCAGTCGGACCGCGATCTGCCCCCCGAGGCTGCCTCCTTCGCCTCGTTGGTTAGCAGTCTGGCCACGCAGGCGCTGGTCGGGCTCGGTGAACTGGAGCATCCCTTACTCGACAAGAAGGAAGTGCACCTGGCCGAGGCCCGCTTCCACATCGATCTCCTGGAGATGCTGGCCGTCAAGACCCAGGGCAACTTGACCGACCCGGAGAAGCGACTGCTCGACGGGTTGCTCTTCGACTTGCGGATGCGGTTCGTGGAGGCTGCTAAGGCGCAGCGGCCGCCGGCCCCGGGGGCGTAGTCGGTTCACCCGGCGCCTGGCTGAGCCAGTAGAGCAGGGTCTTGACCTCGAAGGGCTTCAGATCGGGTTGGGCCGAGAGCAGCCGGGCGGCAATGCCCGTCAGGTGCGGTGCGGCCCAACTCGTGGACACTTCCGTGCAGAAGGGGCCGAAGTAGCCCCGGCTGTAAGCACCAAACTCGATGCCGGCTCGGGCCAAGTAGCGCAGCAGCCGCGGCGAAGCCAGGTCGGTCTTGTCGACCGAGAGCAGCGGCGCGGACAAGGCCGACGGCAGGCTGCGCGTGTGCGGGTGGTCGTTGTGGGCGGCCGCCACCAGATGCACCCCGCGGTGATAGCAGGCTTCCAGGGCCCGGAGCAGCGCCTGCCGTCGGGCACCGGCGGGCAGCCGGGCTTCCTCGATCCCCAGCGACAGATTGATAAGGTGGCAGGCCCCGACGGCACTGGCATACTCCAGGGCCTGAACCAGCGTCTCAACTTCGGCCTGACCCCGCCGGCCAAAGATGTCGATGGAGAGCAGCTCAGCAGCCGGGGCGATGGCCAGGATGACGTCGGCGACGGTCGTGCCATGTGGGGCGCTGGGGCGCGTTGCCGGTTCGACCTGCCCGGCAGCCAGCGAAACAGCCGTCACGCGGGGCGACCCCAGGCCGCGCTCGGCGGCGGCCCGGGCGAGTGGCTCCAAGTCCACACCCGTGTCGATCACAGCGATGCGGACCCCGCGGCCGGCGATCAACGGATCAAGCCACAAGTCCTCGGGCACCAAGGCGCGGCGTAGCTCGGCCAGTCGCTCGGCCAGTCCGGGCTTCACGCCCCACCCCCCGTGGCGACTTCCAGCAGGTTCTCCAGTTCCTGTAGCACGCGCAGGCAAGAAGCGGCCGCCGGGGCCCCGTGGCGCTCCAGCATGCGCCGCAGGAGGACGGTCAACTCACCCACTTCGGGTCGATCCAGAGCCTCGACGGAAGCGCGGAGTTCGGAGGCCAGGTCCACAGCCGTCGGCGGATCGGTGTCGACGAGCCCCATGATGACGC
>CALLZJ010000465.1 GCA_937858435.1 uncultured bacterium | reverse complement strand
CGGCTTCTTCCTCCAGAAAGGCCTCCAGGGACGGCAGATGATGGAACTCCTCCTGTCCTTTCGGCAAGAACAGGTGACGGGCGAAGGGAGGGACCGCGTCGGACCGTTCTTGATCTCCGGCCGTTACCAACTGAGCGACGGCCAGTGCTGGTTTCACAAGCGATACGTCGGCAAGCATGACGTCTTCTACAAGGGCTACAACGAAGGCAAGGGCATTTGGGGCGTGTGGGAGATCCCCCCGTTCCTTCGTGGCGGCTTTCACATCTGGCCCGAAGGGATGGGCGATCCCACCCAGGCGCACCTTGAGGCAGAGGCCGAACTGCCCGTGGCTGTGGAGGAAGAGGTTGGCGATCTGGTCGGCGCCGGCATGGGCCCCTGCGATCCTCCCCCGATCGATGGCGACTTCCCTTGATCCACGTGAGCGGCGCCAGTTCCCATAGCTCAGCGAAGCAGAATGAGGTATAAGGGGGACAGCGGCAAAGCGGGCCAACCGATCCGTCGGAGGGACACGTTAGGTCGCCGAAGCCGGCTCGCCCTGACCCGCGCGACCGGCCCTGTTCGAGGAGTCACTCCAACACTGCGACTGATGGTGACCAAGGCCAGCCCCTCACAGAGATGGGTTGTGTGGCAGCGCTCTGATTGGGCGTTGTTCATACCGCTCTCGGCCTTGGCGCCGGTCGCCTGAGAAAGGAAGCACCAATGCTCGTTCGCACCTTGATCGTCGCCGTACTGGTCGTGGCGTCAACAGCGGCCCTCTACTCGCAAGGCCAGGAGCCGCCGCGCGAACGCAATCTGATCATGCAGCAGAAGTTGCTCCATGCCCAGAAGCTGCTCGAAGGGGTCGCGATGGCCAATTTCCCGATGCTGGAAAAGCACGCCGAGGAGATCATCATCCTCAGCAAGCGGGCCGAGTGGCGGGTGCTGCAGACGCCAGAATATGCCCGCTACAGCGATGAGCTGCGCCGCAATGCCGAGGCCATCACGCGCCACGCCCAGAAGAAGAACACTGACGGCGCGACCCTGGCGTACCTGCAGATGACACTCAACTGCGTGGAATGCCACAAGTATGTCCGCGAGGTGCGGATCACGCAGAACGATGGCGACGGCCCACCGTTGACCATCGGCGGCTACTAGCCGCGGTCTGGCGGGCGGCGTGTGGGCGACCACGGCCGCACGACCGTGGCCGGCAAGTTGCCCTGATAGAGTGCCGTGGCGACAAGAGCGCCTGCGACTCCCGCGTCGGCGAGCGCTTCCAGATGCTCGGGACTTGCAACCCCGCCTCCCACGTACAGTTGAACGTGGGGAAACCGCTCGGCCAGGTTTCGGCAAAGGTCTAGGGCTGGGGGCCCCCGGCCCAAGCCCATCGCTGCCAGGTCGAGGATGAGCATCTCTTGAATGCCGAGGCCGATCATCCGCTCCGCGATCTCACGGGCGGATTGGCCTTGCCACTCCGCGATTCGAGTGATGGGCCGACCTTCATTCAGGTCGAGCGAGAACATGATCCGATTCGGGCCATGGGCGGCAATAAGAGTCGGGACGATCTCAGGCTGCACAAGCGATTCCAGAGCGATGATCGCACGCTCGGCTTCGTGGTCCAGCACGGCCTGGACAGTGGGCATGTCGGCGAGGCCGGCGTCGACCCATAGGCTGGCCCCCAGCTCCGCCAGGCGATGGTAGATTGGCAGCGCCAGGGCCCAACCGGAGAGGGCGTCGAGGTCGGCCAGATAGAATGTTCGAAAGCCATAGCGTTCGCGCAGGACTTGGACCAGGGCCTGAGGCTCGGTTGACGAGCAGAGTGGGCAGACAAGGGGCTCATAGAGGTGCCGCACACCGCCGCGTGCCTGGACGAGTTGGCCGCGTCGCAAGTCCAACACGGGAATCAGTGGAGCCAATGCCATCCGAAGCCCCCGCACGCATCCGGGACTGGCTGCCGACGATACCTTCGCCCGAGTATACTCCATGCACCCAGCCGATACGACAGGGGACGCATCGGCCTAGCCCAGCGATGGGCCTGATCTTGCTGGAGAACTCATGACTCTGGAGCATGCCTACCAAAGGGCAGTGACAGCTTTGCGCCAGGCCGACGCGCTTCTCGTGGCGGCCGGGGCTGGCATGGGCGTCGACTCAGGGCTGCCCGATTTCCGTGGCCCGCAGGGTTTCTGGCGGGCTCACCCTGCCTACGCCCACCTCGGGCTACAGTTCGTGCAACTGGCCAACCCACGCTGGTTTCGCAGCGACCCGGCGTTGGCCTGGGGCTTCTATGGGTATCGCCGAAATCTCTATCGCCGGACCCAGCCTCATTCGGGCTTTGCGATTCTGCGCCGCTGGGCTCGGGAACTCCCGCGTGGCGCCTTTGTCTTCACGTCCAACGTCGATGGCCACTTTCAGGCTGCGGGGTTCGGCGAAGACGCGGTCTTTGAAGTGCATGGCTCCTTGGAATGGCAACAGTGCCTGGCTGGCTGTGGGATCGGTCATTTCCCGGCCGAGGCCACCGACGTGGATGTCGACATGGAAACGATGCGGGCCCGCCCACCCCTGCCGGCATGCCCTCGGTGCCAGGGCTTGGCTCGTCCCAACGTTCTGATGTTCTCCGACGGCGGCTGGATCGACACCCGATCCGCGGCACAAGAGTCGCGCTTCCAGGCCTGGCTCGGCGGCGTGGAAAAGCTCGCCATCATAGAGTGTGGGGCGGGCGAGGCGGTGCCGACCATTCGCCGGGGGTGTGAGGCACTGGCGGGCTACCTGCCGCAAGCGACCTTGATTCGCATCAATCCTCACGATGCCGACGTTCCGGCAGGTCACGTCAGTCTGCCCCTGGCGGCTCAGGCCGCTCTGGAGGAACTGGACCTGCGCCGCTCGGCACGCTGAGCGGGAGGGTCAAGCGGCCACGGTGAGCGACCTGCCTTGCAACTCGGCGACATCGGCCGCGACCATCATGCGGACCAGTTCCGCGAAGCTGACATGGGGAGTCCAATGCAGCCGCGCTCGGGCCTTGCTCGCATCGCCGACTACGCGGTCGACCTCGGCTGGCCGAAAGAACTTGGGATCCACGACGACGTGACGTTGATAGTCCAACCCCACCGCGTCGAAGGCGGCCGCACAAAAGTCCCGCACGGCATGGCACTCTCCCGTTGCGATCACGTAGTCGTCTGGCTCATCTTGCTGGAGCATAAGCCAAAGGGCCCTGACATAGTCGCCAGCGAATCCCCAGTCGCGGACAGCATCCAGGTTGCCCAGCGCGACCTGTCGATCAAGGCCCAAGCTGATCCGGGCTGCCGCCTGAGTGATCTTCCGCGTCACGAAAGTGGCCGGCCGGCGCGGACTCTCATGGTTGAAGAGAATGGCACAAGAGGCGTGGAGGCCGTAGCTCTCGCGGTAGTTGACGGTGGCAAAATGAGCGAAGACTTTGGCCACGCCGTAGGGCGAACGCGGATGAAACGGCGTCGTCTCGCGCTGGGGTGTCTCCCGCACCTGACCGAATTGCTCCGAACTGGAGGCCTGGACAAACCGCGGACACCAGCCCGACGCGGCTCGATAGAGCCTCAGGGCTTCAAGTAGCCGCAACGTCCCGAGTCCCGTGGTCTCGGCCGTGGCGAGCGGCTCCTGGAAGCTCAGGCTGACCTGGCTCTGGGCCGCGAGATGGTAGACCTCGTCCGGCTGCAGGGCCTCGAGGAGGCCGGTCAAGTCCGCGGTCGAATGCAAGTCGACGCGGTGCAACGTGATGCGGGGGCGAGGCTGGGGTTCAATGAGGTGGCGAATGCGCTCAAGCCGCAGGGGGCCCGCTGGCCGCACCAGGCCATGGACCGTATAGCCTCGTTCCAGCAGGAACTCGGCCAGATAGGAGCCGTCCTGTCCCGCGATCCCAGTAATGAGCGCTCGCCGCATGGTCACGCCCTCCCTGGCGTGGGCCTCCAAGCGGGCATAGTCTACCACGCTTGGCCCTAGCGTGGGAACCTCTCCTGGAGGGTCTGGATAATCGCCAGGGTAAAGGCCGGCAGGTCGTCTGGCTTACGACTGGTGATCAGGTTGCCGTCGCGGACTACCTCGGCGTCGGTGTAGGAGGCTCCGGCATTGATCACGTCGTCCTTGATGGCGAAGAAGCAGGTGGCCTTCTTCCCCTTAAGTCCGCCGCTCGAACAGAGGAGCCAGGGGCCGTGGCAGATGGCGGCCAGGACCTTTCCTTGCTCGCCCGCTGCCCGGACGAGTTGGACCATCGCCTCATGCCGCCGCATGAAATCAGGCGCGAACCCTCCTGGAATGACGATGGCGTCGAAGTCGTCGGCCTTGACGGCGGCTGCGGCTTTGTCTGCCTTGGCCGGGTAGCCGAGCTTGCTTGCATAAGTGTGTCCGGCCTCCGGGCCGACCAGCGTCACCAAGCAGCCCGCCTCACGCAGCCGATAGAGTGGATACCACAGCTCCATCTCCTGGTACTGTTGCTCGACCAGAATGGCCACCCGCACGCCCTTGAGATTCATGGCAACTCCTTGGTGAAAGCCAACGGGAACTGCGGTGAGGGACCGCCTGACGCTACTCCACAGGCCGGCCCATTTCCTTCATGAGCATCTTCATGTCTTCCCAGACGTCGCGCTTGGCGGCGGGGTTCCGCAGCAAGTATGCGGGGTGATACGTGCACAGGACCTGGCTTTGCTCGTAGGGGTGCAGGCGGCCCCGGAGCTTGCCGATGCTCAGGGTGGACTGGAGCACCGTCTGAGCGGCCACGGCCCCCAGGCAGCAAATGAACTTGGGCTGGAGAAGGCGGAGCTGCTCAACGAGATAGGGCCGGCAACTGGCAATCTCGTCCGGCAGTGGCGTGCGATTCCCAGGCGGCCGGCACTTCACCACGTTGCAGATGTAAACGTCACGCCGCTGCATCTTGCAGGCTTCGATGATCCGATTGAGCAACTGGCCCGCCGCACCGACGAAGGGCTCTCCTTGCGCGTCCTCATCGGCCCCGGGCCCTTCGCCCACGAAGCACAGGTCGCAGTCCACGTTACCCACGCCGAACACGGTCTGGGTGCGTCGTTCGCACAGGCCGCACTTCTTGCACCCCTTGACCTGCTCGCGGTCCAGGGTGTCGAGGGCCAAGCGTCGGGCTTCGGTCGAGAGCCCGGTGGGAGGCGAAACCAACGGAGTCGAGCCCAAGCTCGAACCAGCATTCGTCACGACTGGCGGCGTCGGGGAAAGCGGTGTGGCCGTCGATGGCTTCGGCACCTTGGTTGGCTTGGCTGAATCCGTCTGGGGCGTAGTCAGACTCAGGTGCAAGCTGCCGCGCGGTAGCCAGTCCACGCCGGCCGCACGCCAGGCCTCGAGGTGCTCACGCAGGATTTCTCGCGCATCCATGACACTTGCTCGAATTCAGGCTTGAGATCAAGGGGGCAATTCACGTTGCCGCGGTGGCGGGGGGACGGCCGGCAGCTCCAGCAACTCGTCCAGATGCTTCAGAAACTCCGCGGGCGACCGCAGGTAGGTTGGCGTGGCCTCGGCTCGGGACTTCTCCACGCGCACCCGGGCAGGAGCAGTAGCGCTGGGCGGACTGGCGCGAAGAGGGCCGGTTGGCTGTCGCTGCTGAACTGATAGGGCGAGCGCCTTTGCCTTGGTGGTGATGACCACCTGCCCCTGATCGAGCAACAAGGCCTCGGTAAGCGTCGTTTCGGTGATCACGCGCAGGAGTCTCTCGGCCGGGAATTCGCCCACCTGGACCGACAGGGGCTGGTTCTCGAGTATCCGCATCCGGGCCACGTCGGGATCAACGGTGAAGGTGACTCCGGTGGCGTTGGCAATCTCCTGCAGTGCGTCGAACGCGGGGAGTTGAACCCAGTTCACGTCCATCTTGCGGGCCAGCAGCTCCTTGGCGGGGGCTGGCGGCGGAGGCGGCGGCTCGATCGGGTCCGCCGTGGACAAGGTTGCAAGCCGTTGCTGAAGCTGCCGAGTGCGTCCCAGGATGAAGGCGAGATCGTCGCTTGGAGGAAAACGATTGGCGGCGGTGAAGACCGTATCGAGCCAGGTCCGTGCTTCCGTGCCCTGCCCCTCAGCTAGGAGCCGCTCGACGAGAGCATTGGCTTCATTGAGCGAGGTCAGGGCGAGACGCTGATTGACACGCTGCTCACGTCCACCGTCGTTCCCTTCGGCGTCGAGCTGCGCGAGCCAGTGGGAAATGACCAACGACTCGGGGAACTTGGACTGAGCCTGACGGCCGAGGGTGCGGGCCTGGTCCTTCTTCCCATCGCGGCGGGCCCGTTCAGCCTTTTCGAGCAGGTCCATCGCGGCAGCGCGGTCGGCCTGTGTGGTCTGTTCGGCCTGCTCCTTGACCTGGCGGACGATGCGGCGAACCTCGTCCTCGTCGCTGCCGGGCTTGACTGCCGGGGGTGGCGGTTCCTGGGCGGCAGCGATCATGAGCGTCAGCCAGATAGTAGTCATGGCAGCCTCCTCGCGGGCCGGCGGCGTTGGTGCCGCCTCTTTCCATTTTACGCTCGCTGCCCGGCTAGGACGCGGCCTGCTTCTCGAAAATGATGATGTGCTGCCGAGGCAGGACGGGGTTGGTCTCCACGTGCCGTACCGGCCAGATTTCCATTTCCTTCAACACCTGCCGCTCGGTCATCTTGTGCAACGGCTTGATCGGCACCCAGGCATCCTCGCCGCGATACTCGACAAACACCAATCGGCCACCCACCTTGAGCGATCGCAGCATTGCTTCCGTCATCTCGAAGGGGTGCGAGAACTCATGGTAAACGTCGACCACCAAAATAAGGTCGATCTTGTCGGCGGGCAGGCGAGGATCGGTGATCTTGCCCATGATCGGCACGACGTTCTTCAGCCCCAGCGAGTTGGCTCGGCGCTTGACGATGTTCAGCATCTCCTGCTGAATCTCGACGGCATAGACGCGGCCGGTGGCTCCCACGAGCCGGGCCATCGGCATCGTGAAATAGCCGGTCCCAGCGCCGATGTCGGCGACGTGGTCCCCCTCCTTCAGCTTCAGGGCCCGAAGCAGCTTGGTCGGCTCTTCCTCTTCTTCGCGCTCAGGCCGTTCGAGCCAGCCGGCCCCGAGATGGCCCATGACCTGGGCAATCTCGCGACCCATGTAGAACTTGCCGATCCCATCCGGATCGTGCTGGCGGCGGTGTTCGTAGCGGGGCTTCTCCGGTCGTGTGGAGGTTGGCTTCGCATCGTGCGGGGGTTGACCTGCGGCGGCTCCAATGCCCAGTCCGAGTGCCAGAGAAAGTAAGAGTGCCACGCCCCCGACGCGCCGGGGCCGGGTTGCGATCAGCATGGGACTTCCCTCTCGATGGGGGCCGCTAGCGAGCGGCCTGGACGGAGGCCGGCAGCAGCGGTGCCAGACGCTCCAGGGCCAGCCGGGCGGCCGCGTCCGGATCGTCGACGAACGGATAAAGCTCCACGGTCACCCATCCAGCATAACCGATGGCAGCGAGGGCGTCGAACACGGTTGCAAAGTCGATGGCTCCATCGCCGGGAATGAGGTGATGATGCACCCGGGTGGCCGCAATGTCCTCCAGGTGGACGTGGCGAATGAAGTGGGCCAGCCGGTGGAGCGTGGGCCCGGGATCGTCGCCGACACAAAAGAAGTGGCCCACGTCGAAGTTGAGGCCGAGCGCTGGATTGTCCACGTACCGCATGAACGTCTCGAACTGAGCGGCTGATTCCAAGAGCAGGCCGGGCTCGGGCTCAATGAGCAGATCGACGCCGACGGCCCGGGCATGTTCGGCAACCGGGAGGAGGGCCGAAAGGAACAACTCGAGAGCTTCTTCCCAATTCTGCCCCGGGGCCAGTGGGCCGCCTGGCTCCGTCGAGATGGAAGGGGCCCCAAGTTCCTTGGCCAGGTCGAGCGCCCGGCGCGTGTGGTCAATACGCACCTGGCGGTAATGCGGGTCCGGCTCGATCCAGGATGGATGCCAGTAGCGCTGGCGGGCGTCATTCACCGCATTCATCATGAAGGCATTGACATTGCTGATGCTCAGCCCCAGGTCAGCCAAACAACGGCGCATGTCCGCCTTGCTCTCTTCCAGCAAGAAGGCCGGCCAGGCATGGGGCACGTCGGCCATGATCTCGATGCCGCGGTAGCCGACGGCGGCGATCCGCTCGGCAGCCACGTGGAACGGGTAGCGGAGGTAGGCGTTGCTGCTGAAGGCGAGTGAAATCATGGTGTGGCAGGCACCCCGGCACAGGGTCCGGGTTGGGAGGAGGCTTGGATGCAGGGGCCCAGCGCCGCTGGGGGCGGCGGCGCTGGCGCTGTCACGTGGCTATGGCTCGTACCTCATCAGGACTTCCTCAGCGGCAATGCCAGCAATGGCCGCGTAGCCGCCACCGATGCTCGTGTCGGCTAGTTGGGAGCAGGCGCGGAAGTAGGCATCGTCGGGGCGTCGACCCGTCAGCTTGCGACGCAGGTCTTGGCACAGGATGTCGGCGGCCGCGGTGGTGACCATGTCCTTTTTCTGATGGGCAAACAGGGCGGTCACGAGCATGACGACCGTGTCCTGGATGCGGGCCGAGAGTTCAGACATGCGGCATTGCCGGTCGGCCAGCTTGAGTTGGTGCTTGACCATGGCCCCGCTGATCTCCTTCGGGCACTTCTGGAACTGGTCCAGGGCGAACTGGACGTGCTCGGAGAGGCGCGCGTCCATGCCTGCAAGCTGATGCCGGTCCCGGCCGACGAAGCGCTGGCCCACGCTCCACTTGGCGTAGGCCGAGAGTTCCTTCCGCAGCCGCCAGGCGTGCAGCGGGTTGGCCGGGTTCAGGGTCTTCATCTTGTACTTCTGCAGGGCCTTACCGATGGGCTCGAAGAACTGCTTGCCATGCTCCTTGACGACGCTCTTGAACAGAGCCATGCCCAGCATTTCGCCTTCGCCCTCGTAGATGCAGGGAGCGAGGTAGTCGTGGACGTTGTCGCCGAAGGGATGGCCCTTGAGGAAGGAACGGCCGCCGTGCGTCTTCATGAACAGCTCGATGGCAGCTTCCTTGAGGCTTTCGGAACCGAAGATCTTGGCGACGATGCACTCGATCTCACCCCGATAGCCTTCCTCCAGCAGCCAGGAGGTCCAGGCGACTAGCGCATCCGCGCCGGTAATCAGCGCCGCTATCCGGGAGATGCGCCGCTTCACGAGTTCGCGGGTATTGATGGCTTGGCCATAGGTGCGCCGGAAGGCGGCCCAGGGAAGCATGTTGGCAAGCATGACCCGCATCGAGCCGGAAGCGGCCGCGCACAACGACACCCGACCCAGGTTGAGGCCGTGGTAGGCGATCGTCAGACCGTCGCCCCGGTTCGGCTTGAGTAAATTGGTCCTGGGAACGCGGAAGTCCTTGAAACGCATGCCCTGGTTGTATGCATGCCGTAGGGCGTAAAGGCCGTAGGGAACGATCTGGAAGTTCTCGCTTTCGACGGCAGGCAACTCCGCGATGACCACTGCCGGCTTGCCCTGATAGAGGCAGACCACGCCCACCGTTCGGCCGGGCACGGCATTCGTGATGAAGAGCTTCTCGCCGTTGATGAGCAGGTCGTCGCCGGCATCGGTGGCGGTCGTGCGCAGCGCGGTCAAGTCGGAACCGGCGTTCGGTTCGGTGAGCGCGAAGCCCGAGAGCATGTCGCCGCTCGCCAGCTTGGGAAGGAAGTACTCCTTCTGCTCTGGGGTCCCGAAGGTGCGGACCGGGTCGACGGCGCCGATGCAGCCATGCACGGAGGCAAGCCCCGCCACGATCGAATCGAGCATGGCCACCCGGCCGAGGAAGGGAGCGAAGCGGTTGAATGGGGCGCCCGAACCGCCGTGCTGCTTGTCAATCAGCAGTCCCCAGAAGCCGGCACCGGCAAGTTCTTTGAGCGTCCGGTCGGAGATCTTGTGCTTGTCGTCGATGAGCGTTCCGTCGTGCTTGTGCCGGCGCACCACTTCGAGAGACTTCTCCATCACTTCGTCGCAGGGATGACTGCCGGTTGGGAGCGGGGCCTGGAACAACTCGATGGGGGTCTTGCCCTCCCAGATCGCCTTGTGCACGGGACTGTTGACGGTCTGAAACTTCGGGGCGAAGAGGTCCTCGACCTGCTCATCGGCCTTGTCGACGGCCCCCATGCGCCGCGCTTCCTCCTCGGTCTTGCCCGAAAGGCGCATCGCCGTTTCAGCAAAACTCTGCGCCTCCACGCGGTCCTTGACGGTCTCAGGCGTAGAAGTGGCCGACGTCGACGTGCTCATGACAGCTCCTTGAAGCGGCAGTCGCGGAGGCGGACCAATGTGAGTCTCTGCTCACCTTCGCGCTCCTTCAGCCGTTAGTGTAAGGGATCGGCTTCAATCAGCCAATCGCAGCTTGGTCGGCCCTCCAGACTTGTCCATTTTGTGAACAGGTGTCCCCAAGAGCACCCGGCCCCCAGGCCGCGTCAAGGGGTCTCCATGGCGGGCCGACGAGGGCTCTGGAGCTCGCCACGGGGTCTCCACGCATCTGGGCGCTGCCGCCAGAGCTTACCAGAGGGCCGCCATGAGGGGTTTTGGCGCCCCTGGACGCTGGTGAAAGGCGGTTTTCACAGGGTCTCAGGGCCCTTGCACACCTTCCGGCGCCCCGTGCAAGCTCGTGGCCGCGGCCCGGCGCTCACCCCGGCCGCCCCCAAACCGCTCAGCCAAACTCCGAAGTCTACCATAATGAACGGACGTATACAACCCGGTTGTGGATCGGTGACTTTGGGAACTTGCCTACCCCCGCGATGCGGGTGTCTGGTCCGGCTACTCCAAGGGTGGGAGAATGTCGGGCTCGATCTGGTAGCCGTCGGCCAACCGATTCATGGAGTTGTACAGGCCCACCACGGCCAGCACTTCCCCCAGTCCTTCATTGTCCAGGCCCAGCTTCTTCACGGCCGCCGTGTGGGAGTTAATGCAGTAGTCGCAGCCGTTGGTGACGGAGACGGCCAGGGCGATGATCTCTTTGGTCAGCAGGTCCAACTTGCCTGGCTGCATGATCGCCTTGAGCCGAGTCCAGCACAGTTCGAGGTGGTCGGGGTGGGTCGCCAGTGCCCGCCAGATATTGGGGATGCGATCGAGATTCTTGGTCGCCTTGATGTCGGCGAAGACGGCTTGGACTTTGGCGTGCGGGCTGGATTCGTCGACCAGCTTGATCGTGGGCATCAGGGGCTCCTGTCATGGGTGGAGCGTCGCGGGCTTCCAGCGGCAGCGCCTGCCCTCTAGGCATGAACTGGCCTCTGTCCCCGTGCGCAGGGTTGTGATACGCTGAGCGGCGCTGGAAAAACAGGCCGCGGGCAATCCAAACCGAGGGCGCTTTCGTCATGAAGGGTGATGACATGAGCAGGACGTGCGTCACCGCTGGCGAAACGCCGCCCCGGCCGGATGAAGCCCCGGCCCCGGCTGATCTCCTCGTGGACGCCTTCAATCAGATGCGGGACGAGTTGATCGGCACGCTCTACTACCTGCTCGGCAACCGCGACGACGCCCACGACGCGGCCCAGGAAGCGTTCATGAAGTGCTGGCGGGCCCGGACCAGCCTCGGCGACGTCGTCAATCTGCGGGCCTGGATCTTTCGCGTGGCCATGAACGCGGCCACGGACTTCCAACGCAGTGCCTGGAAACGCAAAGCCCGCCCCCTGGCCGAGGGAGAAGCCATGCACCCGAGCACAAGCCCGCCCGCTGGTGCGGCCCTGGAGCATCAAGAGGAATTGGACCGCCTGCAGGCCGCCCTCATGCACCTGCGGCAGGAAGAGAAGGAAATCTTCCTCCTCCGACAGAACGGCGAACTCACTTACGAGGCGATCGCCGAACTCAAACACCTGCCCGTCGGCACGGTCAAGACCCAGATGCGCAGCGCCCTGCAGAAGTTACGCAAGGCGCTGGGCTGACCCACGACTCGACACCGGCGGCAGCGGCAGAGCGAATCAGTGACGGTGACGGTGACGGATGGCGGAGACACGACGATGATCCAAGAACCCAACTACGAACTGCTCTTCGATTACGTCTTCGGCCTGCTCGACGGCAACGAGGATGCCGATCGGCAGCAGCGTGAAGAAGTTGAGCGCAAACTCGCCACCGATCCAGCCTGGCAGACGGCCTGGGCGAAGGTGAAGGAGCAACGGGTACTGCTCGCTCAGGCCGCCAAGCTGGCCAGCAGCGAGATCGTCTTCAAGCCGCCCGTGTCGGAAGCTGCCACGGTGGGCAAGAGTGCCGAGGCATCACCGCCGTCCAGCGCCCCGGCTTCCGAGAAGCAGGCCCAGGTGGAGCCGGCACGGACCAGTGGAGCGCCCACAACACCGCGGCGCCGCGTCGTCCGCTGGTGGGCCGTGGCGGCTGCCCTCCTGGCCTGCCTCGCCTTGCCGATGGGAGCTTGGTATGCCAGCGCCGCTCGGCAACATGATGCGGACCTGGCGGCCGCCCAGCGCAAGGTCACGACGGCTCAGGACACCGTCGCCATCATTCAGAAGCAGCACGCGGCGACGCTGACGACGGTAACTCAGTTGCGAACCGAGCTGGCCCAAGTCGAGGAAGAGGTCCAGCGTCTGAATGCCGAGGCCTATCAGGCGGCGGCCCAGCGTGAGTTCTTCGTCGAGGTGACACGTCCGGCCCACCTGGAGGCCGGCTCCCCCTTTGCCTTCGCCCTGGATGTCCGCAACTTTGCCGATCAGCCAGTCCAACCGAAGCTCTCGCTCCGAATTGTGGACGAACAGAAGCAGACGGTCGTCCCGCCCGACCAGGTCGCCTGGCTGAATCCTAGGCCTGGTTCTTTCGTTGCCAGCCTGCCTCCGGACCTGGAAGTCCGCTCCGACACGACCTGGTCGGTGGAAGTGACGGCCGAGTTGCCGGGCCTGCCGCCGCAAGTCTACACCGATCGCATGCAGCTCTTTCGGTCGCGGTTCGTCACCCACGTGACGACCGACAAGCCGATGTACCAGCCGGGCGAATCGGTCTTTTTCCGCGGCCTGGCACTGGAACGTGCTACCCTTCGCCCCGTCCGCGACGAGTTGCTGTTCGATTTCACCATCACCAATGCCCGGGGCGAACAGGTCTTTCGCGAGACCGGGCCGGCTCAGGTGCTGGATTCCGCTACCGGCTCCCCCATTCTCGGGCCTGATCAGCAGCCGCTTCGGGGGTTGGGGGCAGGCTCTTTCGCGGTGCCTCACGACGCTCCGGGGGGCGAATACACTCTGACCGTGTCCGAGCAGCGTGGCCGTTTCCCGCCCGAAGTTCGCAAGTTCCTGGTGAACCGTTACGAGAAGCCGCGCCTGCGCAAGGAACTGGAGTTCACGCGCAAGTCCTACGGTCCAGGCGACGAAGTCGCGGCTCTGTGCCGGGTCAGCGCGGCGGAAGGCGGCAAGCCCATCGCCAACCAGCCGGTTCAGGTCACGCTGTTCCTGGACGGCACGATGCTCGACGCCGAGGGCCAGGCGACCCAGACGCCCTGGACGCTCCGCACCGACGCCGCCGGCAACGTGATCGTCAAGTGCCGGTTGCCGCAGGCCATTGATCGCGGCGATGCTACCTTGTCGGTAAAGTTCACCGATGGCGGCACCCATGAAGCCCTGGTGCGGCCGATTCCGGTCATGGTGAACAAGGTTTTCGTCCAGTTCTTCCCCGAAGGCGGCGACCTGGTGGCGGGCGTGCCCAATCGGGTCTACTTCACGGCACGCACCCCCCTGGACAAGCCCGCTGAACTCAAGGCCCGGCTCGTGGATCAGGAGCGCCAGGTCGTCGCGGAGCTGGAGACCTTCAACGACGATAGCTCGCCCGGGGCGAACCAAGGCATGGGCTCGTTTACCTTTACGCCCAAGGCCGAGAACCGCTACTTCCTCCTGGTCGACCGGCCCGAGCGCATCGCGCCGGTCTGGACCATGCCCGAAGTCAAGGCGGCAGGGGTCATTCTGGCTATGGGTCCGGGGGCCGTGCGCGGGAAAGAGCCCTGGCGTTTCGAAATCACGAGCGTCGAGCGCGACCGTCAGTTGCTGGTCGGGCTCTATTGCCGTGGACTGCAAGTGGGGCAACAGCGCTTGAAGGCGGCCGCGGGTCAGCGTCAGGAAGTGGTCGTCGAAGCGAGCGCCCTGGGCGGCGTCCACCGCGTCACCGTGTTCGAGGAAGTCACGGACGAGCAGTCGACGCGCTTGCACCCCGTTGCTGAGCGGCTCGTCTTCCGCGCCCCAGGGGAGTGGGTTCAGATCGCGCTCCAGCCGCAACGTTCCGACTACTTGCCGGGCGAGAAGGTCCAGCTTGGGGTCGACGTCCGCTCCGAGAGCGGCAAGCCAGTGCCCGCGGTAGTCATGATGGCGGTCGTTGACAAGAACCTGCTCACGCTTGCCGACGAGAAGACGGCCCGAAGCATGCCGACCCACTTCATGTTGACCCACGAGCTGCGCAAGCCCGACGACCTGGAGCATGCCGACTTCCTCGTGAGCGATCATCCCAAGGCCCTCAAAGCACTGGACCTGATGTTGGGAACGCAGGGCTGGCGCCGTTTCGCCGAACAGGACCCGCGCGAGTTCCGGGAGCGCGAGGGCGCCGAGGCTGAACGCTTGCTCTCGATCCAGGGGCAGACCCCCATCCTCCAGACCAACCGGCCCGAGCAGGTTCGGCGCTTGCAAGAGAGACTGGCCGAAAGCCGGCCCGTACTCCGACCGGTCTTCGAACGAAAACAGGCATCCGAACGCAAACTCCGCGAAGCTGAGGCACGGGCAGCCACGGAGGGCCGCGGCGAGGCCCTGGCCAGCGCGGAAGAAATGCTGGCACAAGCCTGGCAGCAGGTCGGCCAATTGCAGGAGCAATGGCACGAGTTCAAGCTGATGTTCGCACGGGTCGCTGGGCTGGCCGCGTTGCTCCTCGTTGTGATGGGATCGCTCGTTCCCGCCGGCCGTGGGGCGATGCGTTATTTGAAAGCGGAGGAGCAGTCTCTGGCTGTTCTGGTGGGTGGCGGCATCATCGCGGCCGTAGTCCTGATCATGGTTGGGGCGGTGGCCTTCTTGCTGGTCTCCGGCGCAACGCTGGGGAGCTTGCCCAAGTCCGCTGTGGCCCTGGGAGTTCCCGCGCACACTGCTGCTGCACAGGCCGAAGCAGAGGCGGGCTCGCGCTCAATCGAGAATTTTGCCAGCCCAGGGCCACCAGGGGCGTTGGGTGCCGTGGCCGCCGATCCAGGAGATGCTGGTGAGGTTCGTACAGGGAGAGGCCGAGACTCCCTAGCCGTTCCCCCCCCAGCCATGCCACCGGCGCCGCCCGCCCAAGGCGCTGTCCGGGGCAGTCCCAGGCCGCTGGCAGATAGCGCACCCCCTGGGCGAAGTGCCGGGCCCGATCCCATGAAGGCGGGGCAATCTCCGCCGCGAGTTGCCGAGGCTCCAGCCCCACCGACGGAAGGCCCGCCGGACAGGAACGCCAACTACGCCGATACCCGCAGACTTCGAGAGCCCGAACAACCGCAATTGCGGAAGCAAACCGTCGATAGGAAGGACACCGAAAAGCTCGAGGCTGATGCCAAGCCCGAAGCGACCGGGCGGCGCATCCTGCCAGCGCCGGTTATGGCTCCGCAGGCACCCGGCTCGGGGGGCGGAGGCGGACGTGGTCACCAGGGGTTCATGGTCCGTGAATACGCCCACATCCGCGCCACCACGACCAGTTCGGCGCGCACAGACTTCACGGAGACCGTGTTCTGGCATCCCGTGCTGGTACTCACGGACGGGCGCGGCCGCATGGCATTCGACCTCAGTGACAGCGTGACGACCTATCAAGCACAGGCCTTTGCCCATACACTCGATGGCCGGCTGGGAGCCGCGAAGGCCGAGTTTGCCGCCAAGCTGCCCTTCAACATCGAACCCAAGCGGCCGGTCGAGACCACGGCGGGCGACGGGGTGGATTTGCCTCTGAGCGCCGCCAACAGCACCGACGGGCCCCGCCGTGTCCACTTGGCTCTGGCCCTGGAAGGACTGACGCTCGAAGGACCCCCCGAGCGCGCCCTCGACCTCAAGGCCCAAGAGCGGCGCCGGGCGGTGTTCCGTCTGCGGTCGAACCTGACGGCCGGCGAGGCCAGCCTGAGCTTCGATGGCCGCACCGAGCCGTCTCTCAGCGATCGCGTGGGCCGAGCCTTGCGAGTCGTGCCGGACGGCTTCCCCATCACGAGTTCCTACAGTGGCACATTGGACGGCAAGCTCGACCTCGACGTCATGCTGCCGGAGCACTGGCTGCCCGGGACGCTCCAGGTAAAGGCAGCGGTCTATCCCACGGTGATGGCCGATCTGATCTCTGGCCTTGAAGGCATGTTGCAGGAGCCGCATGGCTGCTTCGAACAGACTTCGTCCACCAACTACCCGAACACCTTAGTTCTCCGGTACCTACAAGAATCGGACCGCAGCCAGCCCGAGGTCATGGGGCGGGCCCGGGACCTTCTGGCTCGCGGTTACGACAAGCTGCTGGCCTTCGAGTGCATCGATCCGCAGAGCCAACGTCGGGGTTACGAATGGTTCGGCGGCCGCGCCGCTCCCCACGAGGCGCTTACGGCCTACGGGCTCATGCAGTTCCGCGATATGGCAGCGGTGATGCGGGTCGACGCCGAGATGCTGGCCCGCACCGAGCGCTTTCTGCTCGCCCAGCGCGACGGCCAGGGAGGCTTCCGTCGCAATCCCAAGGCGCTGGATGGCTTTGGCCGCGGTCCGGAGGTCATCACCAACGCCTATATCCTCTGGTCCTTGTCGGAAGCAGGCGTGGATGCCGACCTGAGCGCCGAAGCTGCAGCCGTCTATGCCGCGGCCGCGCAGTCGCCAGATGCCTATCTCGTGGCTTTGGCAGCCAACGTGGCCCTCAATCTGCAGCAGGCCGAGACGGCGCGGGCTCTGGTTCATCGCCTTGCCAGCCTCCAGCAAGCGAACGGAAGTCTCGTCGGTACCACAACGAGCATCACGGGGTCCGGCGGGCGCGATCTGGCCATCGAAACGACCGCCTTGACGATTCTCGCCTGGCTCAAGGCCAAGGATCTGTCTCTGCACGAGCCCAACTCGAAGGCCATGCGCTGGCTCCTGACTCAGCGGGGCGGCCAGGGAGCCTTCGGCTCCACCCAGGCCACGGTCCTAGCTCTCAAGGCGCTGGTCAGCTATGCCAAGGAGTTTCGGCGGCAGGCAGCGGACGGTGATCTGGTCATCGAGGTGGCCGGAACGGAAATCGGCCGCATGCGCTTTACCGCGGAGCAGACGACGCCCATTGAGTTGCATCCCGCGTGTGAACAGCTTCTGCGGCCGGGCCGCAACCGTGTGACCCTGGCCCTGACGGGAGGAAACGTCTTCCCCTACTCGTTCCAATGCTCCTATCGGACGGTTCAGCCAAGTAGCGCCGCGGACTGTGCGGTGCGTCTCGATGCCAGGCTCGACCGGGACAAGGTTAAGGAAGGAGACACGGTTCGCCTCATGGTCAAGGTGGCCAATGTCAGCGGCAAGGGCCAAGGCATGACCGTGGCCATCATTGGGCTGCCGGCGGGATTGACCCTGCCCGAGGACGCCAAGCAACTGCGTGACTACACCCGATTGCTGGATGATGACACCCGGCCCGGCCGCATTGCCGCCTGGGAGATCATCGGCCGGGAACTGGTGCTCTATTGGCGTGACCTGGCTCCCGAGGCCAAGATCGAGTTGCCCATCGATCTGGTGGCCCGCGTGCCCGGGACCTACCGCGGACCAGCGAGCAGGGCGTACCTCTACTACAACGCCGATGCCAAGCACTGGATCGCGCCGCTAGCCGTGACGATCCGCCCGGAATAACACGACCTCGGCAGCTTGGCCCTTGTGTCCTTTTGTTCTGACATCGGGGCCCCAGATCGGCTACCATGGCGGGCGGTGATCCGCGCGAGGAACGGCCATGGCAACCACCGATAGAGAAGCAGAGGCGCATCGGTTCCTGATCGTCGTCTGGGAATTGACGCTGCGCTGCAACCTAGCCTGCGGGCACTGTGGGTCCCGGGCCGGGCTGGCACGGCCGCGTGAGCTGACCGGAGCCGAGGGCGTGGAGGTCGTCCGGCAGCTTGCCAAACTCGGCGTCCGAGAAGTAGCGCTCATTGGCGGAGAAGCTTACCTTCATCCCGAATGGGAAACGATCGCCCGCGCCATCACCGACCACGGCATGTACTGCTCCATGGTGAGCGGCGGGCGCGGCCTCGATGAGTCGATGGCACGCCGGGCCAAAGCGGCCGGCGTGGTTAGCATTGCAATTTCCATTGACGGCTTAGAGGCCACGCATGATCGCCAGCGCGGTTGGGCGGGTAGCTTCCAGGCGGCAGTGGCGGCGGTGCGGCACGTCGTCGCGGCAGGCATCCAGGCCAGTGTGAACACGCAGATCAACCGGCTCTCCCTGATGGAACTGGAGCCGCTGCTCGACTTGCTCCTGGCGGAACGCATCTGGGCTTGGGGCCTACAGCTCACCGTGGCCATGGGGCGGGCGGCCGATCATCCCGAGTGGTTGCTTCAGCCATACGAGTTGCTGGGACTCTTTCCGCGCTTGGCAAGACTCAAGATGCGCTGCCAGGAGGCCAACGTCGTCTTTGCCACTGGCAACAACATCGGTTACTTCGGGCCCTTTGAGCAACTCCTCCGCAACAGCGACGCGGCGGGGCTGGGCCATTGGGGCGGCTGTCAGGCAGGTGTACGGACTCTGGGGCTGGAAGCGGACGGCACGCTGAAGGGGTGCCCGTACTTGCCGACCGCGCCCTATGCCGGCGGTAATGTACGCGAGCATTCGGTGCGTGAACTCTTGCAGACGGCTCCCCTTCGCTTAACGCGCGATCGCACCCTGGACGATCTTTGGGGCTACTGCCGAGAATGTTACTACGCTGACGTTTGCCGTGCCGGATGCACCTGGACCAGCCACGTGCTGTTTGGCCGGCCGGGCAACAATCCGTACTGCCACTACCGCGCTCTGCAATTCCAGAAGAAGGGGCTGCGCGAGCGGCTGGTGCCGGTGGCAGCGGCCCCCGGGAAACCGTTCGATCATGGCCGGTTTGAGTTGGTCGTCGAACCGCAACCTGGCGAGGAGTAAGCCATGAGTTCCGAAAAGGGCAGCGAGCTACGCCCCTGTCCACACTGCCAACAGCATTGTCGAACGTCGGAGACCGTCTGCCCGCACTGCGGCGGCGCAATCCCCCCTGGGCAGCCCCGCAGCGGCCCCAAGCTCGGCCGGATCATGTACGGCCCGGCGCGGACACAGGAAAATGCCGGTTCCGAACGCGAAAGCGATAGCAGCGAGCCGCCCAGCGGTGAATCCCGCGAGATGTACGGCCCAGCTCGCTTCAGCCCCATGGATCAGGAGCCTGCGGGTTCCGAAGGCGAAGACGAAAGCGGCAAGCCTTGGCGTAAGCCGCCTACCGGTGAGATCCGCATGATGTACGGCCCGGCCCCCTACAGCCCTGCCAACTTCGCGGCCCCACCGAACTCGATCGTTCGCGTCGCAGTCTGGCTGGAGATCGCCGTGGCCATTCTGGGCCTGGTCTGGTGGTACTGGCGTTAGTTGCAGCCAACGGCAGACGTCTACTCCAGGAGGTTCTCGGGTTCGATCCCGCGATCCCACTCCTGAATCTGCTGTTGAATCTCGGCGAACGACAGTTGTACGCGGGGCAGCCAGAACAGCGGCGTGCCGAAATCGCCGACGGCGTCAAGCCTGTCCTGGACGCGTTCGACCTCGGCCTCTAGCCCCTTCAGCCAGCCCGGAGCGTCGAGGCCAATACCGGTCGCCTTTTCCAGGAAGGGTTCAAGTTCCTGCTTGAAGGCAGCCAAGCGCGCGGCTCGTTCAGGCGGTCGTTCCGCAGCCAGCACCGGTTCGATCAAAGCCGCAAGTCGATCCTGATCGAGCGGCATCAGGAAGCCACCCTCCAGCGCGTCGGTGATCGACCGCAAGGCCATACGATGGGTCTGGCGTAGCTTCTGCGCTTCATGCTGGTAGCGAAGGGCCAACTCGTTGGTCCGGCGCTGGAAGTTCTCACGCCACAACGCGGCTGCCTCGAACTGTCCCAGCCGGCACAGAATCTCGTGCGCCCAGACGACAGGCCGGAAGTTCCAGGCGTTGCGGTCGTAGTTGGCCTTCAGCTTGAGGAAGCTCAATAGTCTGAAGAGATTCTCGCCATAGTCCGACTGAGTCGTCGTGGCGTTGTAGTCCTTGTACTCCTCGTAGTTTTCGACGATGGCCCGGAGGACGAAGGCCAGGTGCTGAGCAACCTCGGCCCGGCCAATCCGTCCCGCCCGGAAGTCCGCCAAGAGTTTCTGCGCTTCCCGCGGCTCTTCTTCGTCCAGGTAAGCCAGATAGGCCTCTACGCCACGGTTCAAGATGCCACGCAGATTGGCCAGCGTCATGAACTTCGGCGTGAACAGGTCTGAGCCGTAAGTTCGGATGAACTTGATCAGGGTGTCCTCGTGGTCGCGGGCCGACTCGCCTTCCAGGGACGAGAGCCGCACCGACTGGCTGTGATCCATCCAAAGCAGGAGGAAGGGCCAGGTCAGCGTCTCCAGCGTTTGCACCAAGGCCGCTGGCCCTTGGCTGGGCTGCCAGGCCTCCGCGGATTCGACGACGGCAGCCACCACGGCCTGCAGCGCGGTTTGGAAGAGGTGATTGAACTCGGTGATCTGCCGACCCGGTAGGAGCTTGCGTTGCTCCATATCGCGCGCAAGCCGCAACACGCGATGGGTCTGCTGGAGTAGTCCGAGCCGTGGCAGCATCTGCAAGAGTTCACGGAGCGTGAGTTGGGCCGTGCGGACCTTGAGGATGTCGTGCGGATGGCCCCCCGCGTCCAGAGGTGCGTAGAGCAGCGGCTCGTTCTGGAAGGAACGGAGGAAGAGCGGCAGCAGCGCCTTCACGACGGTCAACTGTCGCTGCGAGCAGGCAAATTCGATCTGCACGAACAGGCCTGGCCAGTCGCTGGCCCGCTCGATCGGCCCCCGCTGCTGCTGATGGAGGAGCGCGGTGCGCAGGGCTCGTTCGGCCAGAAGGAGGTCGAGCCCGGCCGCCAAGGCCGCTTCGATGGTCCGCTCCTTGAGGAGTCGCTGCTGATCGAACTCCACGAGCGACTCATAGGATCCGACGGGCTCTGGGACCGGATAAGCATGCAACTCATCGAGCAAGAGGAGCAGGTCCTGCTGCTGCTGGGTGACGACGGTCAACCAGCCGGCGAGGGCGTCGCGCGGCAGATCGCGGGGCGCACCGCGCAGGGCCTGTCGTCCCGTCAACTGCCACAGCCGCGCCCAGAGAGCCAGGAAACGCAGCCGTTGACCGATGCGTTCACCTTCCGACTCGAGGGGGAATGCGGTCTCCCGGCCCGCGCCCATGGGAGACTCATCGGCAACGCTGCCTTCGACGTCGTCGTCGGTCGAGTCGCGGTAGGTCATGCCTTCGTAAGCAGCGCTGAAGGGGTGTTCCTCGCCGGTTTCATCGGCCACGGTCGGCCCGGCTCTCGTGGTGGGCGAGGCCAGGCGGGGGACCCGCCAGTACTCGTCGGCATTCGCCTCCAGGAAATCGAAGAACTTACGGACGAGCGTCCAGGGCTCGTCTCCGGGCTTGGGACGACGTAGCGTGTCCAGAACACAGGCGAGCCAGCGTAACGCCAAAGGCTGGAAGGAATCTTCGCCGTCTTCGAGGGGTACGGTCTCGGCCTGGCTCAGCCAACTAACGAGAAGTCCCATGGCCGCCTGGAAGTCTTGCTTGGATAACAGGGCGTCAAGAACCAGTGCATAGGCCTGGGGCGCTGTGAACTCGGCGATTTGCCGTCTCCAGAAGGCCAGGTCGGCAGCCGTCTCGCCGCGGCTGCGCCAATCACGCAATACCTGGCCCACTCGCTCGACGACTTCGACCCACTCGGCGCCGCTGGGGCTCTCCAGGTCGCTGACCTCGGTGGTGGCGAATCGATCCCACCACTCGGCCAGGGCATGCAGGCGGGGAAGCAGCCGGGTGGTCAAATCGTCACGCTCCACCGTCGCGGCGGCGCTGAGCAGCCGGGCATAGACATTGAAGATGCCCTCCATGATGTCAAGCAACTCATCGAGCCGATTGTCGTGGATGCTATCCTCAGCCGATTGGAAGAGCGGGAACATGCCCTGGAAACCAAGGATGTTCCAGGGGTCCGGCAAAGCTCCGCAGGCCACGCCGCGCTCCAGCAGGTCTTCGATCAGAGGGATGCGCTCGGCGGCTGCATCCAGGCTGCCCTCGGCCACTTCCTGCAAAGACCGGTTGATGTGGACGAGCATCTCCGTCGGAATTCGGATGGTGGGAGCAGCAAGATGGGCAGAAGTGCGAAGCCGTTGGTCTTCATGCCCCAGGCTGGCGAGCAGCTTGGCGACGCGGCGCTCCTGGAGTTGGTGCGCCCGCAGGCTGGCGAGCGTGTGGTTCAGGTGTTGACGGGCGGCGCCGAAGGGCTGGCGCAACAGAGCGGCTTCCTCGCGGAGCCGGTCGCCCCGTGCACCGGACTGACGATTCAGCAAGTGCGTGTAGAACTCGTCGCGCAGCCGCGCGATCTTGGGCACGAGCATGCCAAGGTTCAGCGTCGAGGGAAACGTCGTCGGGCTGGAGCCGCTGATGCTGGCCCCCATGAGCACGGTGCCCGCCAGCACGGCGGCTGCCTCGAACAGCCGTTCTTCCGGCGCGGCCGGTTCAGCGCCCCGCAGTCGTTCGACCAGAGCATCCAGAATGCCCTGCCGGGTGACGAAGCGGCGAAACCGCCCCTGGCCGTCGAGGTGGTGCGGGTCCCATTCGCCGAAGACATAGTTCGGACGGCGATTGGTGGGCAGTTGATGGTCATAAGCGCGGATGTCCAAGGCCCACTCGTCCAAGAGGTCGAGATCGAGATGGAACTCCTCGAGCAGAGGCGTGGGCGTTTCGCGGAGGATGCGCAGCGTCTCTTCGAAGAGGACTGCCTCGGAGTGCGTGGCAACGCCCACGGACCGCAGGTAGATCGGAAGGGGCCGGTAGCGTTCGTGGGGATAGGGTTCGCCGCGCGGGCGCGTTTCCAAGACGGCAATCGGGCGATGTCCGACGTAGTCATTGAGTTGGCGGAGCGTCACCGCGATGAGCCGCTCGGATTCGTCCCAGGGGCCGCCTTGACTGAGCAGGGTCTCCAGCACGCGCAGGACCAGGAAGGGCTGCCAGAGCTGAGCGTCACTGGCATGGCTCAGGAGGTCAGCATGGTGGGCCCGGTAGGCAGCCTGGACCTGGTCGCGGGCGAGCAAGAGGACCGCGTGGGCCTGCGTGACGTCCTGAAACGGGGACTGTCCCTGAGCGTTCAAGGCCGCGAGGAGATCGAGCAACAGCGTCGGCAAGTCATGCCAGGGTCGGGACGAGCCGTCCCGCGCAACCTCGGACCAGGCCCGATTCCACCCCTGTTGGAAGCGCGGGTCAGGCTTGCCGGTCGAGAAGTTCAGGTAGCCGAGCAGCGCGCCCAAACCCAGGCGGCTGTCCAGCTCCTGTAGTCGTTCGTTCACAGTCCTTCACCGCTGTCGGCCATGACTAGGTAATGGGTCATGGTCCCCTTTCGATCCGGCGAATGGCTAACTGGGCGACCCGGCGGTAGTCGCGGTCGCGGTTGTCTTCCAGCGATTCACGCAAGACCGGCAGGGCCTCCTTGGCGGCGGGGCCGATCTGGCCCAGTGCTTCCGCGATCTCACCACGCAAAGAGGGGCGTTGCCGCAAGTTCATGGCCGGTTCACGCTTGAAGAGTTCGATTAACTCCGGGACGGCTGCCGCGGCGCTCGGGCCCATGCTACCCAAGGTGCGAACGGTGCTCTGCCGTATCAACGGGTCCCGGTCGCGGAGCGCACTGGTCAGCGCCTTAATGGCCACGGGGCCCAGCTTGCCCAGCGCGTCGGCGGCCGCCTCCACGACTTCGCGCCGGGGGTCATGCAAACACTTCACCAGCGCCGGAATACAGGCCTCGGGGGGAGCCTCGATCAGTCCGAGCGACTTTGCCGCATTGCGCCGGACGAAGGCATCCTTGTCTTTGAGTGCCTTGATGAGATCGCCACTGGCCGACTTGGCCGCGGTTCCCATCTCACCGAGGGCCAAGGCGGCGCGGCGGCGGGCCACCACGTCGCTGTCACGCAGATCGGCCTGGAGCTTGGCGACGTCGGTCGGTGGTGACGCCATGAAGGCGACCAGACCCCAAACGAGCAGTTGCGCTGTAGTCACGGCTTCCCCTTTGCACGTCCAGACTCTGCTCAAGTATAAGCTGGCCGCGCGGGGGTATCAATCGAACCCTGACCTGCCCAGGATGCTGGGAGGCCCCTGTTCCCTTCCAACGAAGCCAGGACGCCGCCGACCAGCGGACGTTAACCCTTTGAACACCGGCAGTTAAGAGTTGGCCCGCCCGGGCCCCTTTTTAGTGTCGGCCCGAACCTAAGCGGTCTGGAGGTTGGTCTAGGCACCGATTCCGTCGACGTGCTGAGTGAAATTAAGGGTCTGGAGGTAGTGTTGGCCTTGGGCGCGCCGGACGAGGCTGACGCCGCCATTGTCGAGCCGCAGCCTGCGGGCAGCAGCAGCCGGGATGCCGAGCAAATGGCCAAGAAAGGCGCGGTGGGTGATCTGATGTCCGACCACGACGACGGATTGCCCGGCATGAGTTTCAAGCAAGGTACTCAAGAGCGGGACGACTCGTGCCGCGACTTGGCTGAAGTTCTCGCCGCCGGGATAACCGTGCGTTCCTGGGTCAGCCGTGAAGCGTGCGTACTCCTCCGGGTCGGCCGCCTGGATTTCGTCCCAGGTGCGTCCTTCCCATCGGCCGACGTCTCCCTCGTGCAACGATTCGATGACCCGAACCTCCAGTCCATGAGGCTCGGCGACAATCTCGGCCGTCCGCCGCGCCCGTTGCAGTGGACTGGTCACGACCGCGGTGATTGGCCATGAACGCAGGTAGTCCCGCACCGCCTGGGCCTGCTGCAAGCCGACGGGGACGAGCGGCTCGTCCCGACCTTTGCCCTGAATCCAGTAGGGCCGATCGAGGTTAGCGCGAGTGGCACCGTGCCGCACGAGGATGAGTTGTTCCAAGTTCGACCTCCATGTCACGAATCTTGAGCGCTCATCCTACCGGCAGGTCAGTTATGCGTCGCCCAGCAGGGCTGAACAGGTGGCTTCAAGTTTGTTCCGATCGGCTGGCCGCCCTGTGAGCAGGTGGAACGCGGCCATCGCTGTCTCCAGAAGAACGCGGCGGGGATGGACCACATGGCAACCCCGGGCCTGGGCTTCTTCTGCCAGTGGCGAGGCCAACGGACTGGTGGTCAGATCGAGCAGAGTCGTCCCTGGGCGCAGGACGCCGGGGTGGATCGAGGCCGATGGTCCGTCTGCGGTGCGTCCTGTAACCGGGAGAGCCTCGTCCGAGCAAATGACCAGGAGATCATGGGTCGTGGCATAGATGGCTTCCAGGGGAACGTACCGGCACTGATGCCTTGCCGCAAGCTCCTGCCCCAGGCCGCGATCGCGGACAGCCAGGATGGGTAGCCCGCCCCGCTTGCGGACGCCATAGGCCAAGCTAGCGGCCAGGGCGTTTCCGCCCACGATCAGCACCATCCGATCTGAAAGGGGTTTGTCAGTATCGCTCCCTTTGGCCCGCAAGGCTTCTTCAAGGACTCCCAGGGCTGCCCGGACGAAAAGGTTGTACCCATGCCAGGCGCGATTCTCGCGTGCCACCAGCAAGTCGACAGCCCCGGTGCCTTCGGCCGCGGGTTCGCGACTGGAGGCCAGCTCCGCTGCTCGGTTCTGTGCCGAATCGTCCAGGACCACTGCCGCCAGCTTGGTCGCTTCGATCACCTTTCGGAAGACTCCCAGGTCGCCTAGCGCCAGTGGGAGACAGCGACTGGGCAGGTTAGCGGCGGCAAAGCCGGCGTTAAGCAGCGCTGTTAGGACCATCTGGAGGCGGGAGAAGCCGGTCACGCCCACCAGCCGTGTCGACTTGTCGATCTCGCCGAAGCGGTAGACCTCGTTCAGTTCTCGGACCGTGACTTGCCCCGGATAGGCCTCGAGACCATGCTCAAGCGCGGCATAGGTCCAGGGTGCCCCCACTTTCTTGCCCAGGATTGACAGCATGATGCCCGGCTTCCCCAGCCCGACGATCACGGTTGGCGTTGATGTCCGGGCCACCAGTTGCACGAGCGGCCAGGCCTCCTCCGGAGTCCGTGCCAGTGTCGTCAGTTTGATCACATCGGCATGTTGGTGCCGCATGCGGTCGTAGAGGTCCCCCAGGTTCTCGGGGACCGAGCCCATGTTCGTAAAGCTGATGATTCGTTGGCTCCCCGGGAACGGGCGAATCTGGTCGGCGACGTCGTGCTCAATCTCGACATAGTCGGCACGATCGATGATGCATTGACGCAGGAGGGCGAGGCGTTCGGTCTCGGAGCCCGTCCAGAAGCCGCCATCTTGGGGACGTCGGCAGCTCACAATCAGCGGCCGCCGCTTCTGGCTGAGAAACTCCTTGATGTCGGGGGCTTTCTCGAGCTTATCGAGGCGGAGTTCGATGAGGTCGCACTGGGGTGCTGCGTTCAGCATGTCCACCAGGGACAGCTTGCGGGATTCCTGCAGCACGGAAACGCAGATCATGTTCGACTGCCGGAGTGTGCGGTGCGGCGTCCGTGAAACCGAGCGAGCAGCGGCGCTCGCCGTGGACTATTCGCGCTCCAAGGCCTGCAAGGCCTGTTGCAGTTGTTGGCGTGTACGCACCCAGCTTTGTTTGTCCGCCGAGGGGGACTTGTCCTCGGCCATCCGCGCCAAGCGTACAGCCTCCTGGATGGTCTTCACCCGCTCTGCCTTCGGAAGCCGCCGATCCTGAGCGACGATGGACTTGGCATTCACCGCCACCCGCACGGCTTCGATGAAAGCCACGCTGTCGGCGTTTAAGGCCAACACTTCCTGCATCTTGTCGTCAGCTTCCTTGAGCCAGGAGACCAGGCTGTCCAGCTTGGTGGCGTCGGTGCGAAACTTGAGGAACTGCTGCCAGCGGACCTGAGCGGCCCAGTAGCGTGCCGCGGCCTGATGCAAGGGACGCGAAGCGAGGCGGTAGGCTGCTTCCGCGTCGCGCCACGGCTGGGGGTCTGGCTTGGCGAGTTCATCGCCGGCCTGTTCCAGGCCAAATCGAGCACGAAGTACAAGAAACGGCACTTGGGCTTCGGTCCACTGGGCCGAATCCGCTGGCATCGCGTCGCTTAGTAGCTTGGTCAATTCATCGGGCTTGTTCGCCAGTAAGCTGACCACGGGCGGCAGTTGGGCGGCGCCACGCTGCGGATGCCGCAGCGCAATTAGGAAAGACTGCAGAGCCTCTTCGCGTTGCTGCGGCAGCAGCAGACGTCCGAGCCAGAAATGGGCATCGGCATGCTGTGGGTCGATCCGAAGCACTTCGCGCAACGCCTCGACCGCTTTGTCGCGCATGCCCTCACCACCGACTTCGTCCAAGGCCTGCTTCGCCCAGCACCGGGCCTGATTGAAGAGGGCGTCGGTCATGCCAGCCCGCAACTCGACATGGGTCCGAAATGCGTCATTGGCTCCGTCGTACCGATCGGTCAGATCGAGGCGGTTCGCCTTCGTGGCCAACG
>CALLZJ010000464.1 GCA_937858435.1 uncultured bacterium | reverse complement strand
GGTCGGCGGGGGTGATGCCGCTGATGCGGCTCGCCCGGCCGACCGGGCGGGGACGGAACTTTTGCCACTGTTCACGGGCTTCGGCCCGAAGCTGGGGCACGGCAGCGAAATCGAAGTGGCCCGGGATCGGCTTGCTCTCCAGCTTCCCGAGCCGCTCCAGGTAGGTCGCTTGCTTCTGCACATAGCCCGCATACTTGGTGTCGAGAACGACCTGCTCGACAGCCCGCGGCTGGGTGTTCCACTGGCGTAGTTCGGGTGCCCACTCGGCGAGCATGGGCCAGGTCACCTCGGGGCGCCGGAGCCACTGCTCGAGGGTGTGGCCTTCATGCCGCCGTGATCGCAGTATCTCGAATATGGCGGTGATGGCGGCCTCCTTGGCCGTCAACCGCTGCCAATCCGCATCGGCGACCAGGCCCATCTGTCGGCCCAGGGGCGTCAGACGCCGGTCCACGCTGTCATGCCGCAACAGCAGGCGAAACTCGGCCCGGGAGGTGAACATGCGGTAGGGCTCGTCGACACTCCGGCTCACCAGGTCGTCAATGAGCACGCCGAGATAGGCTTGCTCCCGGGCCAGGATGAACGGCGGCTGACCCTTGAGCTTGAGGGCGGCATTGATCCCGGCGAGCAGCCCCTGGCCGGCGGCCTCCTCATAACCCGTCGTGCCGTTGATCTGACCCGCGAAGTAGAGCCCCGCCACCCGCTTCGTCTCCAGCGTGGGATGGAGCTGATGGGGCGGGGCGTAGTCGTACTCGACCGCATAGCCGAACCGCATGATCTCGGCCCGCTCCAGTCCCGGGATGAGCCGCAACATCTCCTGCTGCACGTCCTGGGGCAGGCTGGTGCTGATGCCGTTGCAGTAGTACTCAAGAGTCTGGTAGCCCTCGGGTTCGAGGTAAATCTGATGCCGGCCCTTGTCGGCGAAGCGGACCACCTTGTCCTCGATGGAGGGGCAATAGCGCGGTCCGCGGCTGCCAATCTGGCCCGAGTACATCGGAGCCCGGTGCAAGTTGCGGCGGATCAACTCATGGACGGCTTCGTTCGTGTAGGTGATGTGGCAAACCCGCTGCGGCTGGGTGATCCGGTCCGTGGCGAAGCTGAAGGGCTGGGGATCGGCGTCACCCGCCTGCACGTCCAGGCCGGCAAAGTCGATGGTACGGCCATTGAGCCGGCAGGGGGTACCGGTCTTGAAGCGGCCCAGTTCGAAGCCGACGGCCGTCAGGCTGCTGCTGAGGGCGTCGGCGGCGACGTCGCCGGCCCGGCCGCCCGGAGCCTGGGGCGTGCCCGTGTGCATGAGGGCCTGGAGAAAGGGGCCGGGGGTGAGCACGACGGCGGCAGCGCGGTAGAGAGAACCGCCCCGGCACTGCACGCCGACCACCCGTGGCTGGGGGCTGCCCTCCACGAGGATGCGTTCGACCAGTTCTTGACGGAGCGTCAGCCCCGCCTGCTGCTCGACGACGTGCTTCATCGTGAACTGGTAGAGCTTCTTGTCGCATTGGGCCCGGGGGCCGTGCATGGCGGGCCCCTTGGAGCGGTTGAGCACACGGAACTGCAGGCCAGCCGCGTCGGTGACCCGGCCCATCTGCCCGCCCAAGGCGTCGATCTCGCGGACCAGATGCCCCTTGCCCACGCCGCCGATGGCCGGGTTGCAGGACATCTGGGCCACGGCATCGCAGTTCATGGTGAGCAGGGCGGTGCGCAGCCCCAGGCGGGCGGCCGCCAGGGCTGCTTCACACCCGCTGTGGCCGGCGCCGACCACGACCACGTCATACTCGTAAACCAGGTCCGCCATGCCCTCATTCTACGGGTCGCGCCGGGGCGGCGGCGGCGGCGCGTTGGGATCGGGCACCGGCTGCAGCAGCGGTGGTGGCACCTCGGCGGCGGCGCCGCCGCGGATTGGCTTCGCGCCGCCCAGCCGATCGACGCGGAACAGCGTATCATCCTCGGGCACTTCTCCGTCCTTGAACCCAATGTAGGTGCGCAGCAGCCGCTTGTACTTGGCCGCATCGGGCAGCGACCGCTTCATGTGCCGCGCCGAGCCGTCGGCAAAGACAACCACGCAAGTGTCTTCCTCGGGGTTGGCTCCAAGCTGCGGGGCGGGCTTCTTCAGGTCCTCAATATCCTCGTCGATCATGATGTCGTCGGGCTTGGTCCAGATGACCGGGTTGGTGGCCTCGACCACGCAAAGGGTATTCGAGGTGCCGTCCGTGGCGCTGATCTGCATGAGCGTGGTCTGTTCGCGCGACGGTCCGAAGCTAAAGAGCGGGGCATAACGGCCCTGGTACTTCGGCGCCCGCATGAACACCTGCCAGTGGGTCTTGCCTTCCGCTGCCGCCGGTCCCGGGAACCGGTACAGGCTGGGCATGCGGTCGATCAGCTTCTTGTTGTGCTCGCTGTCCCAGGGTTCGGTGAAGCGGAATTCTTGAAAAAGGTTGTTGTTCTCGATGTAGGGCAGGAGGGCAACCCGCCAGCTCAGGAGCGGCTTGCCCTGTTCGTCGCAGAAGTTGCCCGGCATGCGATTATAGTCGTTATGGTAGTTGTGCATGGCGATCACGATCTGCCGGGCGTTGCTGGTCTTGGTCATCCGCTGGGCGGATTCCCGCACCCCGACCACGGCTTCCAGCAAGGCCCGGTTCAGCGTGCCTTCCGGGAGCTTGACCTCCAGTCCCCAGTTCACCTCCTTGCCCTGATGGTCGATCTGGGCCTCGTCCAAGGCAGCGATGAGAGCATTGAGCATCCGGGGCCCCTGCGTGAAAGAGCGGGACAGTTCCGGTTCCTCTTTCATCGCTTGCTGGGCGAAGGTCGCGAGCATCTGGGCTCCGAGCACCATCGTGTGGCTGATGCGCATCATCCGCCGGGCGATGGGCTCCGAACCGAAGCGCCAGACCGCACGCATCCGCGGATTCGGAGTCATGTCGAAGGTTGCATGAGCCCCTTGCAGATCGAGGACGAGCGGCAGGAACATGCTCGAACTCCAAAGGCCCATGATCCCGAAGGCCATGTCGGCGCCTCCCTCAGCCTCGCCGAACTTCTTGAGCAACTGCCGTACTTCATCGGTCAAGGCCAGGCTGGCGACCGCATGATGCTTGTCCAGGAGACTCCAGGCGGCGGCATGCCGCTCTTGATTCTCCCTGGCCGTGGCGGGATCGCCCATCATCTGGAGCACGCTGCGCGGTCCCCCGACGAAGGTCCGGGCGCTGAACAACCGCAAGGCTCCCATCTCCGATTCGTCGAGCACGTAGAGGCCCTTGATGGCCTGCTCCTTGGCTCCGGGCAGGAGCTTCAGGACGTCGGCCTGTTCGAAGGGCTCCTTGGTGCGGACACAGATGATCGGCAGGACTGGAAAGCGGTCGCCGTGATGGAAGACCAGCGCGAAGGTGAGCGTGGCGAGGGCGCGCGGATCGATGCCCAAAAGGGCCTGTTGGTCCTGGATGAGCTTGTTCATGGCTTCGGGCAAGAGCTGCCGCTGCAAGATCAAGAAAGGCTCGGTGGCCAGTAGGGCGTGGACGTTCACGTGCAGGAAGGCCAGCGTGTCAGGCGGAAGCTGGACTTCATCGGTTGCTAGCGGTACGGCAGGGCGCGGGGCGGCCGCTCCCAGCGTCGGCAGGGACTTTTGCAGGCCTGCCAGGAGAGGCAGGCAGATCAAGATAACCAACAGGGCGCGGAGCCAAGGGGTTCGGGACATCGTCGCTTCCTCGTGAGAGAAACTCGTGTCGATCACTACCGCCGACCGGCCAATCCCACCATTCAACATGTCGTTCAGATTTCGCATTCGAGGACCAGTTGCCGGGCGTCGAAGACGGGCCCCTCGACGCAGACCCGGCGGTAGTCCCAGGAGCCGTCCGCCTGCCGCACGCGGGTCACGCATGTGAAGCAAAGCCCCGTGCCGCAAGCCATGGGCGTTTCCAGCGACAGATCGCAAGGCAACTCCAGCCGCTCGGCGATGGCGGCGAGAGCGCGTAGCATCGGCTCGGGCCCGCAGCCCGCCAGCCGGATCGCGCCGCCGAGTTGGCCTGCCTGATGCCGTACTGTGAGCAGCTCGGTGACCGACCCCGAGTAGCCCCGCGTGCCATCGTCCGTGGCCAGGTGCATCTCGGCCCCGGCGGCGGTGAAGTCGTCCAGCCCCGCGAAGCGATCGGCCGAGCGCACGCCGTAGAAGCAGGTCACGCGGCCCACCTCGGCCCGGGCCGGCTGGCCACCGTAGCCCTTCTGGCCCAGAACACGACGAATCAACGAGACGAACGGAGTTTGGCCGATGCCCCCGGCCACGACCACCAGATGCTCGGTGCCGGTGTAATCGGGAAAGGCTCGGCCGAGCGGCCCCCAGACTTCGATCATGGCACCGACGGGGAACGTGGGCAAGAGGTTTGTCAGCTTGCCCACGGAGCAGTAGACGATGGCAACCCCATCGGGCTGGCCGTCAGCGTCGAGGGTGGTGTCGTAGAGCGCGAAGGCGCGGCCGAGCAGGGGGTCGGTACGGTCGGGGGCCCGGACCATGACGAACTGCCCGGGGGCGATTCGGCGAGCCAGGCCGGGGGCGGAGAAGGTGAGCCGCCAGGTGCCTTGGGCGATGGGCACATGCTCCGTGATGGGGAACCGGCCCACCTCGATGACGGGAGCGGTGGGGGTCATTGCGGGCCCGTCCTTAGCCAGAGTCGGCGAAACGCGATCTCGGACCGATCGGCCACGAGTTGGATCTTACCCGAGCGGAGCGGTGTCTCCCGGTCGGCTCCGAGGAGTGTGACGCGGTGGAGGTTCTGGGCGGCGGCCACCGTCCGGCCATTCACGTTGTGCACCACTGTTGCGGGCTGAGCTTGCACGATAATCTCCACCTCATTCCAGCGCGGCGGTGCCAGATCGCGGATGGGCTCATGCTCGGCGGCGGGGACGAAGCGGATCAGATCGACGCTGTCGAGCCGCAGCCGACCACTGCCTTCGGGTTTGAGTTCGAGGCCACAGCCGGCCATCCACCCGCCACGGAGCTTGCTCCGGCGGCCATGGCACAGGTAGCGAATGCCGCTTTGGCGTGGACTCTGAGCCGGCGCGGATTCGGGACCCCAGCGGTACTCGGCCCGCAAGGTGAAGTCCTCGTAGGGGCTCGTGGTCGTCAAGGTTCCTTGCAGATCGGCGGCAAAGACCAGGGCCGGCTCGCCTTCGATCTGGTCCACCCGTATGAGCTGCTGCGAGTCGACGCCTTCGGGCTGGCTCACGATGACCTCCCAGCCCGAGAGATCGCGGCCATTCCAAAGCGAAATCCACCCAGGCGGCGGCAACACGGGCCTGCCGGCCAAGCCGCGTCCCTCGGCGGGACGGGACGTGGGCTGGGTGTTCCCCGCCGGGCCATTCGCGTCGACCAGGCTCCGAGGCGTGCGTGGCCGATAGGCGATCCAGGAGATGATGACGACCAAGGCGACGCCCACGACGACGGCCGCCACCAGTATCCAGCGACGTGGGGGCTGCAGTTCAATCGAGGGGTGCGACGAGGGGGGCCGCGACTTCGGCTTGGGGGCGGGTTTGCGGCCAGTCGCCTTCGGGGCACTGGTCCCGGCGGCCTTGCCGGGGGCCGGTTGCAAGTGAAAGTCCGGCGTGGGGGTATTGCCAAAGGCGATGGTCGGCTCGAGCGCCACCCCGGCAGCGTCGCGCAGGTGGCCCCAGCCGGCCGTCCCCACCACGTCGCGGGAGTGGGGCACCAGGGCCTCGGCCACTTCGGCCGCCGAGCGGGGCCGGTCTTCGGGCTGCTTGGCCAGGAGACGCTGGATCAGGTCGGCAACCGGGGCGGGCACATCGGGATTCAGAGTACGGACATCCGGGGCCGGCTCCTGCTGATGCTTGAGCATCTTCTCGATGACGTTTTCGCCTTCGAAGGGCAGCCGGCCCGTGAGCAGTTGAAAGAGCGTGCATCCCAGGCTGTAGAGGTCGGCCCGGGCGTCGGCTGTCTTCGAGTCCTTGGCCTGCTCGGGGGCCATGTAGTCGACCGTGCCGATCATCGCGCCGTCGCGGGTGGTCTGACTCTCCGCGGCCGCAGCCAGGCGGGCGAGACCCAGGTCTGAGACCTTGACCGTGCCCCAGGGACCGGCCGACGTGGCGGCCGCGTCGGGGGGCATGACCAGCAGGTTGGCGGGCTTGACGTCGCGGTGGACCAGCCCGGCGGCGTGGGCATGGTGCAATCCCAGGGCCGCCTGGCGAATGAAGTCGCAGGCCTGGGCCACGGGCAAGGGGCCATGACGCTTGAGCAACTGGCCCAGGTCTTGGCCGGGGACGTACTCGAGGGCGAGATAGTGCTGGTTGCCGATCTGATCGGCATCGTAGAGCGTGACCATGTGGGCATGGGCCAGCGGCGCCGCGGCTCGGGCTTCGCGCTGGAAGCGGCGCAGCGCCTGGGGATGCTGGGCATACTCGCCCCGGATCACCTTGAGGGCGACGATCCGTCCCAGCTTCTTGTCACGGGCCTTGTAGACGAGCCCCATGCCGCCCTCGCCGATCTTGTCCAGGAGGAGGTACTTGCCCAGCGTGAGCTGGCGTCCGCGTCCTTGGAAGACCTGCTGAGCCTGGAAGATCGTAATGTGCCCGAGCCTGACCAGTTGCCGGGCCGCGAGCGTGGGGTCGGCGAAGGTCACGGGATCGGACCGGATCGGCTCGGCTTGCTCGGGAGTCAAGACGTCGGCCTGGATCAAGGCATTCAGATAGTCGGCAACGGAAGAAACCGTGGGCATGCCGCCGACATCCTGATCCGGGACGAAGGGCTCCAGTGCTCAGTATAGCCAGCCATACCCGGTCAGGCGGCAGTAGTTTCAGCTTGGGTCAATCGGGTCGAACAGTGTGGGGCCAGTCTGCTTCTTGTTCGTGACGGGGGGAGGCAGGGGAAGGTTGAGATGAGAGGCGGCCTTGGGCGTGGCGATTCGGCCCCGGGGCGACCGCACGATGAACTGGGCGCGTAGCAGGTAGGGTTCGACCTCGTCGCCGAGCGTGTCCGCGGCCAGGTTCATCGTGGCCGCCAAGGACTCCACGCCGGTCGGTCCACCGCCAAACACGCCGAGCAGGGTCTCCAGGTAACGGCGGTCTTGCTTGTCCAGCCCCTCGGCGTCGATCTCAGCCATGGCCAACGCGGCCCGGGCCACGTCGAGAGTGATGGCGCCGTCATGCTCGCTGGCGGCATAATTGCGGGCCCACCAGAGCCGGGCGTTGGCGATGCGGGGCGTCCCCCGGCTTCGGCGTGCGATCTCCAGGGCGGCGGCGGGTTCGATCGGCGTGCTCAGCTTCTGGGCGTTGATCGCCACGATCTTGGCCAGTTCCTCGGCTGTGTAGAAGTCGAGATGCTCATGGTGCTTGAAGCGATCGCGCATGGGCCCCGTGAGCATGCCGCTCCGCGTCGTGGCTCCGATGAGCGTGAAGCGATTGAGCTTCATCCACATGGTGCGGGCGTTGAGGCCCTCGCCGATGGGGATGCCGACGCGGAAGTCCTCCATGGCGGAATAGATGAACTCCTCGACGATGCGGGGCGTGCGATGAATCTCGTCGATGAAAAGAAACGAGCCTTCCTTGGCATTGGTCAGATAGGGGAGCAGGTCGGCCGGGCGGGTGAGGGCGGGGCCGCTGGTGATCTGCACTGGGGCGTCGAGTTCGTTGGGCAACACCGTGGCGAATGTGGTTTTGCCCAGTCCCGGCGGGCCATCGAAGAGGATGTGGCCCATCGGCTCGCGCAGCTTGCGGCAGGCATTGAGGGCGATCCGCAGCCGGTCGACCACGGCCTTCTGACCGATGACCTCGTCGAGCAGCCTGGGCCGAAGCGCTTCGTCGCGCTGCCGCCGCTCAGGATCGGCGGCAGTGACGGCTCCGCTGCCAGGCCCAACGATTGGCTCCCGCGGCATGGGTCCCTCCCTGGCGCTCCGGCAGCGGGTCCACCAGGCCGGCGCAATGCGGCCATCTTAGCAAAGCGGCCGAGCCGTGGCGCGGCCGCCACGCCGGCTAGGGCAACTGCACGATGTAGGCCGTGCCGTTGTGGTTGGCCGTCACGATCCGCTTGCCGTCCGGGAAGAAGGCCAGGCCATACAGCCCCGTATCGAGCTTCTGCTTGTGGATCAGTTTCCCTTCGATCGGTTGCCAGATGCTGACCCAGCCGCCGTTGCCGACGCTGATGAAGCGCCCACCGTCGGGGCTGAAGCGGGCCTGGGCGATCCAGTCGGGATGGGCCCGTTCGTTGGTGGGGCCGCCGAGGCTCGGGTCGACGAACTCACGCAGGATCGTGCCGTCGGCGAGGTTCCAGGTGCGCATCAGCCCGTCGCTGCCGGCGGTGATCACCGAACTGCCGTCGGGGCTGAAGGCCACGCTGAAGATGCCCTCCCGATGGCCGCGGGGGAATGTCCAGGCCATGATCTCCGAGAAGGCGACGGGCTCCTGACCCGGCGGGAAGACCTTTTCGAACTGGCTCTTAAACTCGCGTCCCGGGGCCTTCGCCGCCACGTCGATGAGCTTCCAGCTCGTCGTGAAGCTGCCGGCCGCCAGTTGGTCGCCCTTGGGGCTCCAGGCCAGGGTGTAGATCGGGGCGGGGAAGGCAGTGACCGAGGCGATCGGCTCTCCCGAGGCGACATTCCAGAGCCGGACCGTGCCGTCGTGGCTGGCAGAAGCGAGTGTGGCGCCGTCGGGACTGAAGGCGACGGCGTCGACGATGTTGCCATGGCCGGCGAACTGGCGGAGCGGGCCGTCCGAAGCGAGCCGCCACTGGCGGAGCGACTTGTCCGCCGAGCCGGTGAGGAAGTTGAAGGGATCACCCATGAAGGCGGCCGCGGTCGCCGGGCCATCGTGGGTGGCCGTGAGCAGCGTGGCACCCAACTCCGCTGGCGGATTCTGACCCGGAGCGAAGGCGATGTTGGTCGCCATGACGGTCTTGTCGGCACAGGCCGCGATGGCCACGGCATTGTTCGGGCTGGTCCGCACGCGCCGCACCGGGGCCGGATGGGCCACCGCCTTGACCTCCTTGCCGTCAGCGAAGTTGAAGATGCGGAGATGCTGGTCGGCGCCGCCAGTGATCAGTGCGACACCGTTCTTGGTAATGGCCACGCTCAGCACCGGGCCCTGGTGTCCTTGGTAGGTTCGTTCCAGTTGGCCATTCGCCGTGTTCCAGAGCTTGGCCGTGCCGTCGTCGCTAGCGGTGGCCACGTGGCTGCCGTTATCGGTGACGGCAAGGTCCTGGATGGGCCCCGAGTGAGCGACGATGAGCCGGCTCACCTGGATCGGCACGATGGCGACGGTCTTGTCCGCACAGCCGATGACCAGCGTCTTTTGATCGGCATGGAAGAGCAGGGCCGCGATCGGGCCACCTTGTACGAACTGCTGCATTTCCCGGCCGCTTGCCAGGTCGTAGAGCCGAGCCCGGTGGTCGTCACAACCCGTGGCCAGGCGGCTGGCGTCGGCGCTGAAGGCCAAGGCCCGGACGGCAGCGGGATGCTCGAACTTGGCCAGCTCCTTGCCGTCGGCCAGGTTCCAAACCCGGACAAACTTGTCAGCCGAAGCCGCCGCCACGCGGGTCGGCGTGGCTTCCGGGCTGAAGGCGATCGCGGTGAGCAGGTCGCCGGCCCCTTCAAACGCCCGCACCATCTGGCCGGTGGTCAGGTCCCAAAGCTTGACTTGCTTGTCGGCGCCGGCCGTGAGAGCCTGCGTGCCGCCGGGGTGCAGGGCCACAAGCGTCGCGCCGGCCGGATGGGCGGCCAATGTGCGAACCCAGTTGGGCTCCATGAGGCGGGCGGACTTGTCGCCGCTCACGCTCCAGACCGACTGGCCGTCCGGCAAGAGGCCTGCCCGGGTGATCGGTCCCGCATGTCCGTTCCAGGCTTGCAGAAGCTGGCCGCTGCCCACGTCGACAAGCCGCAGTTGCTGATCCTGGCCAACCACCAGGACCCGGCCGCCGTCGCGGCTCAAGCCGACGTGCAGGACCGGGGCACCGATGGGCACGACTTTCCGAGGCTGATTTTCCGCCAGGTTCCAGAGGATCACGCGCTGGTCCGCGCTCGCCGAGGCCAGCGCCTCGCCCTTGTCCGACGCGGCTAGGCTCGTCACGGGGCCGTCATGGCCCAGGAGCATCTTGGCGACCGTGCCGTCGGCGAACTGGAGCAGTTTGACCCCCTTGTCGTCGCCGCCCACGACGTAAGCATCGGGCAGGGTGGCGGCGGCCCGGAGCGGGGCCCCATGATGCGTTTCCCAGACCAAGCTGCCGCTCCAGACCCTAATCGTCTTGTCGCTGCTGGCCGTCAGGAAGCGGCTGCCGTCGGGCAGGAAACTCACGGCGACGAGTTCGCCCCCGGCCGGGCAGCCCTGCTGGAGCCGGCCATCACGGAGGTAGACGCCGAGCGTGCCGTCGGCACCGCCGACGAGGAGCCGCCCGCCATCGGGACTGAAGGCCAGGCTGCGCACGGGGGCTTGGGCCGACCATTCGCCCACGGCCTTGGCTTCCGCCAGGTTCCAGAGCTTAACGAGCTTCTCAGCGGTCCCCGTGGCCATGATTGTGCCGTCGGGTGTCAGCGCACATGCGGCGATCGGGCCGCCGAGGTCCAGCTTGGCCAGCACCTTGCCGTCCGCCAGGTTCCAGACCTGCACGGTCTTATCCGCACTGCTCGAGACCAGCTTGCTCCCATCCGGCAGGAAGAAGAGCCGCTCCACGGGGCCGGCAGGGCCAGCTCGTTGCGTTCCTTCCTTGCCTTCGCCCGTCGAGTAAGGCCGGATCACGTGGGCGCCTCCCCCGGCAGCCACCCGAGCCCCGTCGGGGCTGAAGGTCAGACTGCCGACCACCGCCGGCAGCTCTTCCCACTTGTGAACTTCCTTGGCATCGGCGATGGCGAAAAGCCGTAGCGACTTGTCCGCCCAGGCCACGGCGATCAGGTCGCCCTTGGGGCTGAGGGCCACAGCACTCACAGGCTGCTCGGGCCCGGCGAACTGGCGCTCTTCCTTCTGACTAGCCAGGTCCCAGAGCCGAACCTTCTGGTCGCCGCTCACGGTGACGACCTTGGTGCCGTCAGCTAGGACCAGCGCTTGGGCCAAAGGTTCGGGGTGGGCGAGCGCCACGGGGGCAGCGGGCGGCTGCCAGAGCTTGGCCCAACCGTCCGCACCGACCGAAAGCACCCGCGGCTCCGTGGGATGAAACGCGAGCCCCGTCACGGGCCCGGCATGCCCCTGCCACGCCTGGCCGGCGCCGGGTTGATTGGGATTCCAGAACCACAGTTGCCCCTCACCCGTGCCGCCGACCAGGTGCTGCGCGAGCGGATTGATCGTGAGCGCGGTGAGCGGCGCCGAGGCGCCGGTGAACTGCTGGTCGGCCTGACCGGTCTCGAGGGCCCAGCCCCGAACGATGCGATCCGCCCCGGCTGTGTAGAGCCGTTGTCCCGTGGCGCTCAGGGCCGCGGTCGTGAGGGCCTCGGGATGAGGCAGCACGCGCGGCTGCTTGAGCGGCAAGGTCCAGACCGTGAGCTGACCGTCGGCTCCCGCCGTGACGAGTTGGTCGCCCTTGGCACTGATGGCCACGCCGGTCACGCCGCCCGGATGGGCCCGGAGTTGGCCCAAGCTCGCGCCGTCGGCCAGATTCCAAAGATGCACGAAGCCGTCCGCCTGGCCCGCTGCCAGAGTCGTCCCCTGCACGAACAGGGTCTGGGCCTGGACCTGACCGCTGCCCAGTGCCCGCTCCTGGGTCCCCTGAGCGAAGGCCGACACCCGGAGCGTCTTGTCCGCACTGGCCGACACGAGCTTGGAACCATCGGCGGACAGGGCCAGAGCCGTCACGGGCCCGCCGTGGGGCGGATTGAGGAAACGGCTAGGCTGCAGGGGTAGAGACCAGAACTTGAGCAGGCCATCGGCGCCGGCCGTCACGGCGGTCGAGCCGTTGGGCAGGGTCGCGACGCCGTTCACGGCGGGGGGATGAGCCGCGGCCCCGGCAAGCAGCCTGCCGTCCGCCCCCTTCCCCAGCCGCAGGGTTTGATCGGTGCCGACGCTGGCGAGCCACTGGCCGTCGGGGCTATAGCCCACACCCAGCACTGCGTCGCCGTGTCCTTCCAGGGTCTGGAGCAACTGGCCGTCGGCGAGATTCCAGACGCGCACCGTCTTGTCCTGTCCCGCAGTGGCCGCGCGCTGGCCGTCTGGAGCGACGGCAATGGCGTTGATCTGATCGCCATGGCCAGCGAAGGTCCGCAAGGCACCCGTGGCGGGCACGTCCCAGAGCTTGATGGAATTGTCCGATCCGCCCGAGGCGAGCAGCCGACCGTTGGGGCTGAAGGCCACGCTCAGAACTAGGTTTTGATGGCCCGTCGCACCGCCGTAGGTCTTGAGCAGCTTGCCGGTCTGGGCATCCCAGAGGCGTACTGTCTTGTCGAAGGAGCCCGTGGCGATGAGGTTGCCGTCGGGACTGACGGCCACGGTGTAGACGAGTTCGCTATGTCCTTCGAGTTTGTGGAGCACCCGGAGTTCGGGCTGGGTGTCCGGCTTGGCTTCCGGGGCGGGCGTATCCGGCGGCGGGGGGTCTTGGGCGCCGGCCTGAGGCCACCAAGTGACCAGCGTTACCAAGGCAGCGACGACGAGTCCACGGCGAACCAGCAGCGACATGGAGAAACTCCGACAAGGCAGGCTCTGAAGGCGGGATGGGTGACACGCGGCAGTCCATGCCACCACAGCCTAGTTTCCCAAGCAGCGCGGCCAGCGTCAATCAAGGTTATGGGAATTCCGGTCGGCGGGCAGGGAAGCCGGGGCTCTAGAGGCGGAACTGCTGCATGACGAGAGCGGCATTTTGACCCCCGAAGCCGAAGCTGTTGGAGATCGCCGTGCGCACCTTGGTCTCACGGGCCTGGTTGGGGACATAGTCGAGATCGCAGACCGGGTCCGGTTCTTCGTAGTTGATCGTGGGGGGCAGCACGCCGTCGTGCAGGGTCAATGACATAGCCACGGCACTGGCGGCCCCCGCGGCGCCAATCAGGTGCCCGATCATCGACTTGATCGAGCTGAGCGGCAGCCGCCGGGCGGTCTCGCCGAACACGAGCTTGACGGCGTTCGTCTCCATGGCGTCGTTCAGCCGTGTGCTGGTGCCATGAGCGGCGATGTAGTCCACACTGCTGGGGTCGACTCGGGCGTCACGCAGAGCCCAGGACATGGCCCGGGCCGCTCCCCGACCGCCGGGATCGGGCTTGGTGATGCCCTGGGCATCCAGGCTGCTGCCGAAGCCAACGACCTCGGCGTAGATCTCGGCTCCCCGGCGTCGGGCATGTTCCAGTTCTTCGAGGACGAGCATGCCGGCCCCCTCGCCGAGCACGAAGCCGTCGCGGTTGCCGTCGAAGGGGCGGGAGACGGTGGGCGGGGTGCGGTCGGAACGGCTCAGAGCGCCCAGGCCGGTGTAGGCCAGAAGCATGAGCGGGTCGATGCGACTATCGGCTCCGCCCGCGATCATGAAGTCGGCGTCGTCGCGCTGGATCAGGCGGAACGCATCGCCGATGGCCTGCGTGGCCGCCGAGCAGGCGGTGACCAGCGTGCAGTTGGGCCCCTGGGCGTTGGCCAGGATGGAGATGTAGGCGGCAATCATGTTCGGCAGTTGCCGCAGAATCCACTGCGGGGCGATGGCCTCCGTACCGCAGGCACCCAGCGTGGCGGCGTCGAACTGCCCCCGGGCATCGGTCGAACGCTGAAGGGCTGGGGCCAACTCCGAAAGCTCATAGGGCACGACGCCGGTCCCGACGGCCACGCCCAAGCGCTCGGGGTTCAGCCGGTCTAGGTCCAGGCCGCTGTCGGCGAGTGCCTGGCCCGCTGCTGTGAGTCCGAACTGGGCGGCACGGCCCATGATCTTCACACTCTTCTTGAGTCCGTTGCATAGGTAGGGAGAAAGGTCGAATTCCTTCACCTCACCGGCAATCTGCACGGGATGGCGCGAAGAATCGAAGGAGCTGATGCGGCCGACGCCGCTCCGGCCAGCGCAGCAAGCCTTCCAGAACGCTTCCCTTCCGGAACCGTTCGGAGCGACGATACCCAGTCCCGTGACGACGACTCGACGCATGGGTATGCTCAGCGTTACGGCCGATGAATGCGTTAATGTTTCCCCAGTCCTCGAAGTTAACCATGGCCGCGTGCAATCTGAAGGACTATCGCCACGAAATCGGCAGGTCGGTGCCGGAACGGCGACCGGTGTGCCGAGATTAACGAGTTTACCGACGCCGCTGGATCAAAGGGAGTGACAGTTGGCTGTCACGACTGTGGCGCTCCGTTGCTATTCTCCGGATGGCCCGCGGCCTGCGGTGCTTCCTCCGGGGCCTTGGGCGGTGCCGGCGGACAGCGCGCATAGAGGTGGGAAAACTCAGCGAGCCGGTCGAATGCGGCCCGCAGCGGCGCCTCCGGGTGCAGCCGCCAGTCCCAGTTGCCATGCCCCTGGCCCGGCAGGTTCATCCGAGCACTGGTGCCCAGTTCGAGAATGTCCTGCAGAGGCACGACACTGAGCACGGCCACCGATGACCAGGCCAGGCGGATCAGTTCCCACACGGCATGATGATCGCCCAGCGCGGCTCGGCCGATGTACTTCTTCAGATACTCCTTGGAACCTTCTTCCGCCTGCCGATACCAGCCGCGCGTGGTGTCGTTGTCGTGGGTGCCCGTGTAGACCACGGTGTTGGCCACGTGATGGTGGGGCAGGAAGGGGTTGTCGGCGTCGCTGTCGAAGGCAAACTGCAGGATGCGCATCCCAGGCAGACCCAACTCGGCGAGCATGACCCGGACCGGCGGCGTGATTTCGCCCAGATCCTCGGCCACGAGCGGCAGTTCACCCAGCGCTTCCTGCACGGCGCGGAAGAAGCTCAGCCCCGGACCCGGCAGCCAATCGCCGACTTCGGCGGTCTTGGCTCCGGCCGGCACGTGCCAGGCCGCTTCGAAGCCGCGGAAATGGTCGAGCCGCACGAGGTCGACTTGGTCCAGGGCCGCCTGCAAGCGCTGAATCCACCAGGCGAAGCCCGTGCGACTGTGCTCTTCCCAGTCGTAGAGGGGATTGCCCCAGAGTTGGCCAGTCACGCTGAAGTAGTCGGGCGGCACCCCGGCGACGTGGGTGGGCTGGCGGCGGGCATCCAGCAGGAAAAGCTCTGGATGCGCCCAGACGTCGGCCGAGTCGGCTGCCACGAAGATGGGCACGTCGCCGAGAAGCCGCACGCCACGGTCATGGGCATGGGACTTGAGCCGGTGCCATTGGCGGTAGAAGAGGAACTGCCCGAAGGCGTAGAAGTCGAGCCGGGCCCGAAGTTCGCGCCGGGCTTCGTCGAGGCTGGTTCGTTCACGGCGGAGCACCGGCTCAGGCCAATCCAGCATCCCCTTGCCCGGAAAGTGCTCCTTGAGGGCTCGGAACAGAGCATAGTCGGACAGCCAGGCGGCATGTTCCTCCAGGAACTTGGCCAGCTCGGCACGAAGGCCCGGCGGCGGCTGGTTCTGGTAGCGCTGCCAGGCCTTCTCCAGCAGATCATTCTTGAATGGGATAACCCGGCCGAAATCGACCCGATCGACCGGGAAGGGCGGCGCGGCCAGGTCGGACGGCTGGAGCAGACCATCCTCGGCGAGCCCTACAGGACTGATGAGGTGGGTGTTCCCGGCGAACGAACTGAAGGACGCATAGGGCGAGTCGCCGTAGCCTGTGGGTCCCAGCGGCAGCACCTGCCACCAGGCGACCTGGGCCCGCTTCAGTTCGTCGACGAAGGCCAGGGCCGAGGGGCCCAGGTCGCCGATGCCGAAGGGCGTGGGCAGACTCGTGGGGTGCAGCAGCACACCCCCGGCCCGACGCAGCTTGGGGGGCTTCCACATCACATCCGTCCGCATGGTCGACCGTCCTTTCCTTGCTCCCCATGTGCTATGGGACGCTGCGCGAGATGCAAGCATGGCCGCAATCGGGGGCGCAGCAGCAGAGGCAGGCCCGACTTGGGCCTGCCCCTGGCGATGTTTCTAACCGAGGACTCCCGCAGGTTACTTGCGAGTGACGCTGGAGCCACCCTTCTTGATCGGCACGGGTTCGTAGTAGTCGAACCAGCCAATCATCATCTCCTCCCAGGTCTGGTCGCCCCAGTAGACCGTCTTGGTCGGATCGGGATTGTTGGGATTGTCCGGGGAGTTGTCATAGACGCTGATGCACTCGAGCTTGGTGCCGGCCGGTAGGCGGATCGGGTCGGCCCAGCGGTAGAAGACCTGCCAGCCGAAGTCATACTTGGGCACGGAGACGAGGATCTCCGACTTGCCGTCGGGATAGTGAGCTTTCACCATCATCGACTTGCCTCGAACATGCATGTGCGGCAGGAAGGCGAGCACGACGGCGTCCCGGCTGAAGGTCGACGCGGCCCGCACCTCGACGTGGTCCGCGCCGGGGGGAATGGCGAAACGCCGCTTCATGATCGCACGGGTCCGGGCCTCGAACTCGGGCGGCTCCTTGCAGACTCGGACGCCGATCGAGGACTGGTCCCATTCCTCGGCTCCGTTGGGCGTGTAGTGCATTTGCCAGAGGATGAAGGAACCGGCGGGGATGCGCTTGCCAACGCCGGCCGGGAAGATCGCGGGAGAATCGCCTGGCGCCGTGCCGACCAGGAGCGAGCCGCCGATCGAGTCCTCACCCCGGCTCAGGCTGCCGGCGCGATTGCCCGGAGCCTGAATGAAGGCCAGGATGTGGTGGACGACCTTCTTGTTGCCTGGACGGGCTTCCACGGCCTGAATCCAGACGTCTTCCTTGAAGTTCGTCGGCGTCATGAAGTACTGGTAGGGGTAGCCGCCGCGGGGCGACTGGGCCGGTACCTTGTGCTTCTCCGGCATGGTGAGGATCAGGTCGGGCTTGCCCATGGTCCAACCGTCATTGTCCTCGAAACTCGCCGGCGGGGGCAGGTCGGCGTCGTCGCCCTTGGGGCAACCGGCGTCGATCCAGGCGATGAGCGTTTCCACGTCCTTGGCCGGCATGCTCCGGTCGTTCGAGAACTTTCCGTAGCGGGGATCGGGGTGCCAGGGGGGCATACGCCGGTCGAGCACGACTTCCTTCATCGTGTCGGACCAGGCCCGGGCGCGGTCATAGCTCGTCAGTGAGAAGGGGCCAATCTGGCCCGGGCGATGGCATTCGATGCAGTGCTGCTGCAAGATGCGGCTGACCTGATTCGTGTAGGTGATCGAACTCGAGGCGTCGGGCTTCTTTTCGCGGGAGATCACGCAGCCGGGGCAGGGGGTCTGCGGCCGGGAGACAGGCCGACCGGCCACCACCTCGGAGAGCGCTTCGGCCAGGTCGCGGCGGTTCGGGTAGGGACGCTGATAGCCGATGCCATATTGATCGGCGGTCCGGCCCTTGTATACGAGCTGCCGCTGGCCATCGGGGACGAAAGCCCGCGGGGGGCGGGCGGCGCCGCCCAGGTTCGCCACCTTCTGGTCGCCATCCTTCAGCATCGGGAACACGACCGGCTGCCGCTCGATCTGAGCCTGAATGGCCGCCACGTCGTCCTGGATGTTGCTATTGATGGCGACGACGGCCACGCCCTTGGGAGCAAACTCCTTCGCCAATTCGTTCAGCCGGGGCAGGTAATAGGTCACCAGCGGGCACTCGGTCCCGAGGAAGATGACGGCCACGGCCTTCTTGTCCTTCAGGTCGGCCAGAGCCAGCGTGCCGCCTTTGACGGTCGGTAGCTTAAAGTCGACGACGGGCCCCGGGGCCAAGTCCGATGGATCGTCCGCTGCGTGGATTCGGGCCGCGGGCTCGACCCCAGCGGCAAGCAGGCCCCACGTTCCCAGCAGCACGAGCACAAGAGCGCGACGCATGGTGGATTCCTTGAACCACGTCCGGCGAAAATGAGCAACCGCTCACGTTAGCATTATAGCTCGCTACCGCCTACAGGCCAAGGCGGACCTGCAGGGATAGCTCCTTCTCTTCTTCGCCGCGTTGAATCTTCAATTGCGTCGATTGGCCCGCCTTCTGATGACCCAGGGCCCGACTCAGGTCCACCAGGTCGGTGAGCCAGTGGCCGTCCAATTCGAGAAGCTGGTCGCCAGCGCGGAGGCCAGCCGTCTCCGCGGCGCTACCGCCGAAGACCCCAGCGACGATGAGTTGCCCGTCCTTCTCCTCGATCCGCGCTCCGAGAACCACGGGACTGGCCAGCGGGCGCGGCTGAGTGTCGCGCCGGCTGCCCATGACCGACTGCATCAGAACCGCCATCACGTCGCCGGGATCGTAATCCACCGGCACGAAGGTCATCTCCTTCTTCTGATAGTCGATGGTCACCCGATAGCGGGAGAAGAGCGGAAAGCCGATAATGCCCTCGATCGGACCGAGCACCGCGCCGATCGCCTTGATCGTGGGGTGGTCGAAGACCATGACGGGCACGTCCCTGGCCATGAGTTCGCCCATTTCGAGGTCCTTGACCTTGAGTTGGACGCCCATCGGCATGAGGGCCCCGCCCCGGGGCGCGCCGGGTCGGCGCGCCGGCCGCTCCGGCGTCACCTGGGCCTCGCGGCCAATCTTGGTGCTCAGAAGATTGACAGGGGCGCCCGTGTCAAAGATCATCCGGTACGGCCCCTTGCCGTTCACGACGATGGTCACGGCCATGTGCCGCGAGGCCAGCAGTTCAAAGGGGACCGTGACCGGCTCCGGGCTTGCCGGGCGGGGTTCGTCTCCTGCCGTCCCTTGCAGCCCGGTGAGCAACAGGGCCAGGGGTAGCCAGCAGCTTGCCATGCTACACCCCCTTTCCGGTCACGAGGTCGACTTCGATCCGCTCCGCGCCACGGCGCACGATCAGCGTCACGGTCTTGCCTTCCTTCCACTTGGCGGCCTGCTCTTGCAGCTTGGCCAGCCCCGTGACGACGCTCCCGTCGGCGGAGGCGAGCACGTCTCCGGGAAGGAGCTTGTCGGCAGCGGGTGAGCCGGCCTGCACGCGGCTGACGATCACCTGGCCGTCCCGCTCTTCGAGTTCGATGCCCAGAAAGCCGCGAGGCTGCCAGACCGGGTCAGGGCGTCGGCCCATGAGACCGGTCGCGAACTTGGCGAAGCCGGCCATGGCTTCCATCTCGGCGGACTCCTTGCTTCCCGGGGGCCGCATCCGCGCCAGGGCGGGCGGCTCCCAGTCGATCTCGGTCCAGGTCAGGTGCGTATCGGTGAAGTCATAGGTGATGCGATAGCGGGCGAGCAGCGTGTAGCCGATCATGCCATGGAGCGTTCGGCCCATGGCGTTGAGCCGATTCATCCCCGTGAGCTGAAACGGATCTTCCACCACGGCTCGGGAGTCCTTGAGCTTGATGCCGCCCTCCACTTCCAACTCGGCGATGTTGGCCCAGCCCTTGTCATCAACAACCAGGCCGGCCTCGGCACCGGCGGCCTTGCTGATGAATACGGCTGGGGCGCCGGTATCCAGGATGAAGTTGAAGGGCCCCTTGCCATTCAGCTTCATCCGCACCAGGACGTGGCGGGGGGCGGGGAACTGGTAGGGAACCCGCCAGGAGCGGGCGGCTGGGGCGGCCGGCGGGTCGGCCGCCACGGGCCAACGGCCCCCGACGAGGAGAGTGGCTCCCACCAGAACGATCAGAAAGCGTCGCATGGCAACCTCACACTCGGTCGACTTCGTAGGCAGGCGCCCCAAGGGATTGAGCAACGGGCAGGACGGAACGGCCGCAACGTGTTCTTGGCTTCGGTCGGACTAGCGGGCAAACGGCAGGCTGCCAAACAACCGCAGGACCGACTCCAACAGCAACGGGCGGAGGAACTTCTCCACGGGCGGCTGACCGCTAGGCTGCTGCTGGGCCCGTTTCTCGCAGACTCGGGTGAAGACCTGCTGTAGTTCCCAGACGGTGATCTTCGCGTTGCGGGCAGAACTTTCGAACTTGTCCAGAGCCGCCACCAGATTCGGGTCCGCACTCTTGAGGAACGACTGGCAGGCCTGGTCGAAGTCGGCGTCGAGTTGCTCCAGGACTTCGTTCTTGCGGCTATGGCCCTCCTTGCGGACCAGGTCGACCCGCGAGAGCACATTGCGGACGGCGGTGGCCAGGGCTTCTCGATTGAGGTCCTGCTTGCTTAAGTAGTCGTCGGCGCCGACCTCCAGTAATTCCGAAGCGATCTCGGGCGTCGCCGCTCCGGACAGGGCGACGATGGGCACCAGCGGATCGATGCTCCGCAGCCGCCGCAAGCAACTGAGTCCGTCGCCCTGGGTCAGGTGAAAGTCCAGTAGCACGATCTGAATGCCGTTCGTGCGGAAGGACTCGACGGCTGCCTCCTCGCTGTCGGCATGAAAGACATCAAATTCGAAGTCCTTCATGGCGCTGAGGTAGTGGCCTATGAGCCGCCGGTGCGCCAGATTGTCTTCTACGTGCAGCAGCTTGATGCGTCGATGGTCCATGGTCTTGCTCCGCTGGTGGCTCGATCCCCGTGCCCGGCTGGTTCCTACTTGAGGCCTAACGCCCGCATCAGTCCGCCCATCATAGTCGTTCCCTCGGCGGCGGCCGCACGGCCCGCGTCCACCGGGAGCAGCCGTTGGGCCAGCGCGTCCAGGTCCTGCAGCACCCGCGACCGCGGCGCCTCTTGTCGGAGTGGCTTGCCGTGGTTGATCGCGTTGCTCACGGCTTCATAGTCGTTTTGAATCGTGAGCAGATCGCTCACCTGCAAGAGTTCTTTGAGCCGGGTCACGCCGAAGCCCTTCACGTTGGCGTCATAGCGGTTGAGCAAGAGGAAGGGCTTCTTGTGCAGCAAGTTGTTGCTGATGATCTGCATGGAGCGAATGGACGGCACCTTCTGCTCGGCGACGAGGACGACGCGGTCGGCCGCGGCCAGCGTCTCGAAATAGAGACTGTCGTAGGTGCAGGGCACATCCAGCACGACCACGTCGCAGATCTGTTGCAGGAAGTCGGTGAGCGTGAAGACGTCCGCTGGAGAGACGGCCAGGGGCGTGACCGATTCGTAGGGTCCGGTGAGGACGGAAAGCCGCTCAGCGACGGGGGTGAGGGCCCCCTGGACCTGGTAGACGTCGAGCCGGCGTGTCTCCCGGAGCAAGTCGTGGATGGTGAAGGCCGGCGTGAGATCGAGGTAGACCGGGAGCTTGCCAACCTGCAGGGAGAGTTCCGTGAGAATGACGCGCAGCCGCCGCAAGTGGGCAAGCTCATAGGCCAGATTGATGGCAATGGTCGTGGCCCCGCAGCCGCCGGTCACCCCGGCGATGGCGATAACCGTCCCGTGCTGGGCGCCGAAGCCAGCCTGCAGGGAGATGCAATTGAGGGCCTGGCGGAAGTCGTCGGGGTTGACCGGGGTGAGCACGACCTGGCTGGCTCCGGCGCGCATGGCCGCGATCGGCAGGGCCGGGTTTTCCTCGGCATCGAGGATAGCGATGATCGGCTGCCCCACGAACGCGCCGCTGAGGCGGCGAAGTTGGGCCAGGTCCGGCGGAGAGTCGAGAGCGACGATGAAGAGATGGCGCGATTCGGGGCTGGCTCCGCCGCCATGTCCATCCCCGGTGCCGTCCCGTGCTCCGGCCATGGCCTGCCGCGTCATGGTCGCTTGCGCTTGGTCGCCAATGGCCCGGACGCGCAGCCCCTCGATGGCCGACTCCACGCCGATGAAGCCCACTTCGACGTGGGCATCCACGGCGGCCAGTTCGGGTTGCAACTGCGCCAGCAACTCGTCACTGCAACCCACGAGCACAACGCTGAGAGGGTACATGGGTTAGTCCACTTGCAAGGGCGAAAAGAGCCGACCCGCGGCCGGCCTCCACTTATTGGAACGCATGCTCCGCTCCCGGGAATTGGCCGCCGCGTACCTCGGCATTGTAGCTCCGCACCGCGGCCTCGATCGTTTGGGCCAAATCAGCATAACGTTTCACAAACTTTGGCTGTACTTCCCGGTACAGGCCCAGGAGATCATGCACCACGAGCACCTGGCCGTCGCAGCCCACTCCCGCTCCGATGCCAATTGTCGGGATGGCGAGCCCGGCCGTAATCGCGTTCGCCAGGTCGGCCGGCACGCACTCCACGACGATCGCACTGGCACCGGCGGCGGCCACGGCCTGGGCATCCGCCATGATCCGATCCCAATTCCGCTGCACCTTATGGCCGCCGAACTCATGCACCGACTGAGGCGTCAGTCCGACGTGCCCCATGACCGGAATGCCGGCCTGTACAATCGCTCGGATGGCGTCGGCCCGGGCCACGCCGCCCTCCAGCTTCACCATGGCCGCCCCGCCCTCCTGCACCAGCCGGCCAGCGTTGCGCAGCGCTTGCTCCACGCTCAGGTGATAGCTCAGGAAGGGCATGTCGGCCACGACCAGGCTCCGCCGTGCCCCCCGGGCCACCATCTGCGTGTGGTAGACCATCTGATCCATGGTCACGGTCAGGCAATGGGGCTGGCCCTGCACGACCATCCCCAGTGAGTCGCCCACCAGGAGACAATCGACGCCCGCCTGGTCCAGCAGCCGGGCCAGGGTGAAGTCATAGGCAGTGAGGATGGTGATCCGCTCGCCGCGCTTCTTGGCGGCGACGAGGTCCGGGGCGGTCACCTGGCTGCGCTCGGCGAGCGGCGTGGTCGCGGCGGTGCGGACATGGCGGAGCTAGACCCAGAGCGCGGACCTCGGGGCAACCCGCGTCGGGCTCCCCTAGGCACTGCAGGAGCCCCATTATAAACCCGAGGCCAGTCCAGGCGCTAGAAAAAAATGGGCACAAGGATGCGTCGCCTGACCCGGCCCTGTCACTGGCCGCCGGTGGCGAGGGTGCTTGGTCGGCGGTTGGGTGCTATAGAATTCCCAAGGCGTACCGACGGTCGCCTGCCCGCAGTCTCGGGTCGCTTGGCCACTCTGCTCTCGGAACCTTGCATGGACTGCCCTCCCGGACCTCCTGCTGCGGCTCAAGCTGCCCGACGCTTGGTCGTCCTGGGGTCCACAGGCTCCATCGGCGTGAGCGCCCTCGAGGTCGTCCGCGCGCTGCCGGACCGGTTCGAACTGATCGGGCTCGCGGCTCACCGCAACTGGCCCCGGCTGCGCGAGCAGATCGCTCGGCACCACCCCCGCTGGGCCTTGCTCGGTACCCCGCTGCCGGAGGGCGAGGCTGCTGGCGAACTGTCGGCAGGGACGGAGTTGATCCAGGGGGCCGAGCATCTGCCGCGTCTGGCCCGGGCCGCCGAGGTGGACGTGGTTTTGAACGCCATCGTGGGGGCCGCGGGACTGGCGAGCAGCCTGGCCGCCCTGGAGGCGGGGAAGGCCCTGGCCCTGGCGAACAAGGAAACGCTGGTCATGGCCGGGCCGCTGGGCATGGAACTCGCTCGACGACCGGGAGCCACGCTCCTGCCCGTCGACAGCGAACACAGCGCCATCTTTCAGCTCATCGGCGGCCGACCTCGAGAGGAAGTGCAACGTGTGGTCCTCACGGCCAGCGGCGGGCCCTTCCGCGGTCGCACCCGGGCCGGCCTGGTTGACGTCACCGTCGCCGACGCCCTGCGCCACCCGACCTGGCAGATGGGGCCCAAGATCACCATCGACTCCGCCACCTTGATGAACAAGGCCCTGGAGATCATTGAAGCCCGCTGGCTCTTCGACCTGCGGCCGAATCAGATCGAAGTGCTGATCCATCCCGAGTCGATCGTCCATTCCTTTGTCGAGTTCCGGGACGGCTCGGTGGTGGCCCAGTTGTCCCCGCCGGACATGCGGTTGCCGATCCAATATGCCCTGACCTACCCGGAGCGTATCGATGGCCCCGCTCGGCGGCTCGATTGGGCGGACCTGCGTTTGACCTTCGAGCAGCCCGATCACGTGACTTTCGAGTCTCTGCGGCTGGGTTTCGAGGTGGCAGAGCGTGGGGGCACGGCCGGGGCGGGGCTGGACGCGGGGGACGAGGGCGCCGGCGCCCGGTTCTTGTCCGGATCGCTACAATTCCTGGACATTGTGCCCGCGGTCCGCGCCGCCGTGGCCGGGCATACGTTCGACCCTGCACCCCGCCTGGAGACCCTCCTGGCCGTGGATGCCTGGGCCCGCGAGGAGGTGCAGCGTTGGATGCCAAGCAGGTGAAAACCGCCGTCGCCGCCGCCGAGGCTGAAGCCCAGGGCCGAGGGATCGGAAGCTGGATCAACTCCACCCTAGAAATCGCCTTCGTCGTCGCCCTGGGGGCCGCTCTCTACTTCGGTCTGTTCCAGGGGATGAGCGCCGGTCAGGCGGCCATGGCCATCGTCTACATCGGCGTGGTGATCTTCGGCATTGGCCTACTCGTCTTCGTCCATGAACTGGGCCACTTCCTCGCCGCCAAGTTCTGCGGCGTCAAGGTCGAGGCCTTTAGCATCGGCATCGGCCGGGCCATCCCGGGGTGCAAGGTGCAGTGGGGCGAAACGGTCTACAAGTTGGCGATCTTCCCCATTGGCGGCTATGTCAAGATGCTGGGCCAGGCCGATCCGGGCGAGAACGAGGACGACCCCGAAGGGGCGCAGAACTCGCCCCGCTCGTTCCTCAACAAGTCAGTCGGCCAGCGGCTGTTCATTATCTCGGCCGGCGTGATCATGAACCTGTTGCTCGGGTTCCTGATTTTCATCTACATCTACATGGTCGGCAAGCAGGAGCCGGCCCCGTTCTTCGGCCACATCGAGCCGGGTTCACCCGCCGACCGGGCCGGGCTCCGGGCTAGCTCGCAGTTGATCCGGGTCAACGACGAGACTAACCCCTCCTACGAAGACCTCTTCTACGCCTCGCTCTTGTCGCGTCCGGGGCGCACCCAAATTCAGCTTGCCTGGCGGACGCCGGACGGCCAGGAACAGTCCGCCACGGTCGTGCCGCGCAAGCTGGAGGAAGACACCAAGCCCAGCATCGGCGTGGGCTTCCCGGCTGGGCTCGTGCTCTTCCGGGGCGAGAAGCCGGACACCAGCCCGGCGACCAAGGGCACCCCCGCGGCGGCGGTCCCGTTCCGCGCCGGCGATCAGATCGTCGCCGTCCGACCCGAGGGCGCGGAGGCGTTCCGCCCGATGAAGCACGGCGTCGACCTGATCTGGGCTCAGTACGAATTCCGCAAGAAGCCCCTGGAGGTGAAGGTCGAGCGGGGCGCCGACGGCGAGGAAGTCGTCCTGACCGTGCCACCGGCCCACTACAGAACGTTTGGCTTCCGAGTGGCCATGGGACCGATCGTGGTGGCGGTGCCGGCCAAGATGCCCCCGTCTGCCCAGGCCCTGAAGGAAGGCGATCAGATCGTCGCCCTGAACGGCCAGCGCGAACTGGACCTCCTGCGTCTTGCCGATCAGATCATGGACCTGGCCGAGGCCGATCAGCCCATCACCCTGACGATCCAGCGTGACGGGCAGGAACAAGACGTGAAGATCGAACCTGGCGAGCTACGTGGCCGGGGCACCTGGTTTGAGTCGGTTTCGGCCCGCTCCGCAGCGCCGGTGGCGATCCCCGCCCTGGGCATCGCGATTCAGCCGACGACGACCGTGGCTGGCATCGAGCCGGGCTCCGCGGCCGAGCGCCTGGGGCTCACGCCCGGCGCGAAGCTCCTGTCCGCCCGGCTGAGCTACCCCGATTCGGACCGGGTGGAGAAGCGTGAGTTCGGCGACCGGTTTTTCTGGTCGGCTCTCTTCTTCAGTCTGCAGATGGTTCCCACGGCGGAGCTCGAACTGACGTTCGCGGATGCCTCGGGAGCATCACGCACCATCCAGTTGCCCGGCGCGCCCGACCCGACCTGGTTCCTCCCCGAGCGGGGCTTCAAGCTAGAGAACGAGTTCCGCACCCGCACCGCGGCGGGGATCGGCGAGGCGATCGCCCTCGGTTTCCGCGACACCTATCGCTTCCTGGGCCGCATCTACGTCAATCTCTATAGCTTCGTGGCGGGCCACATCTCGCCCAAGCTCCTGAGCGGGCCCATCATGATGGTGACGACGACCTACCAGTTCGTCGAGCGTGGCCTCAATGAGTTCCTCATGTTCCTGGCGATGATCAGCATCAACCTGGCCGTCGTCAACTTCCTGCCCATCCCGGTCCTGGACGGCGGTCACGCGGTCTTGCTCATCGCCGAGAAGATCCGGGGCAAGCCCATTAACGAGCGCATTCTCTACATCGTGACCCTTGGCGGCCTGGCGTTCGTCATCTGCCTGATGCTCTTCGTCACGTTCATGGACCTGACGAAATTCGCCTGGTTCCAGCGGCTCTTCGGGATGGACTAGACGCTCAGCAACCAGGGCAGCAGTTCGTGGCCGGCGGGGAAGCTCAGCGGCGCGAGAGCGGCCGTGGCCTCGTCGTAGCTGAACTGGCCGAGCGGGGCGATGCCCGTCCCCGCGATGACAAAGGGGACACAGCCGCGGGCATGGGCCCGGGTCCGCAGCGGCGTGGGATGGTCGGGCGTGACCAGGAGCCGCCAGTTGCCGTGACGGGGCAGGGCGGCCAGGAGCGGCCCCACGATGTCCCGGTCGATCTTCTCCAGCGCTTCCACCTTGGCATCGCAGCGTCCCTCATGCGAAGCCTCGTCGCTCGCCTCCACGTGCACGCAGACCACGTCGTAGCGGTCGAGGGCGGCGACGGCGGCTGCTCCCTGCGACTGGTAGTCGTTGTCCAGATAGTCCGTCATGCCGGGCGCGTCGAGGATGTCCCAGCCGAGCAGGCCACCGACGCCCCGGACCAGGTCGACGCCGCTGAGCATGGCCCCGTGCAGGCCGAAGCGGGCTTGGAACGGAGTGAGCGCTGGGGCTTGGCCCTGACCCCAGAGCCAGACTTGCGTGGCAGGCTTCTTCCCCGCCTTGGCTCGGGCCCGGTTGACGGGGTGGTCGGCCAGCACGGCCTGGCTGCGCTGCATGAGATCGGTGAGCAGGTCGGCTCCGGGGCCACGCGGCTGGTGCTCGGCCACCGGTCGATCGGGGATGTCGTGCGGTGGCTGGGTGAAGGTATCGGCGGCAAAGGGGCCAGAGGACGTGCCTTCGACCAGGAGCAAGTGGCGGTAAGCGACCCCGGGATGAAACGTCCGACCGGGAGCGCCAAGGGCGGCCTGCAGATCGGCCAGGAGCGTGGCGGCTTCGGCCGTGGTGATGTGGCCCGCGGTGAAGTCGTCCATGCGGCCAGTGGCCGTCGTCACCAGATTGCAGCGGATGGCCCAATCGTGTGGGCCAAGCTTGAGGCCGCGGGCAAAGGCTTCGATCGGTGCCCGCCCGGTGTAGCAGCCGCGGGGGTCGTAGCCGAGCAGGCTCAGCGTCGCAACATCGCTGGCGGGGGTGTAGCCGCCGGGCACGTTGTCGGCCCTTCCCACTTGACCCATGCGGGCCAGGCGGTTCATGTGCGGCCGATAGGCAGCTTGGAGCGGGGTCCGACCGCCCAGGGCTGGCTGGGCCTCGTCGGCAGCGCCGTCGGGGATGACGATGGCCAGTTTCATCGCTTCACTCCGCGATCGGGAAGAAGACGCAGGGCCGGACCAGGATCGGCCGCTGGTCGAGTTGGGCGACGGCCTGCCGCATCGCTCCCAGGTTGGCCCCATGAGTCAGCAGCACGACGGGCACGCTGGCGTCGGAGTGTTCTTCATGCTGCACCACCGAAGCGATGCTGATCTTGTGCTGAGCCAGGGTGCCGTCGATCTCCGCTAGCACGCCGACGCGCTCCTGCACCTGGCAGCGGA
>CALLZJ010000463.1 GCA_937858435.1 uncultured bacterium | reverse complement strand
TCGCCCCGGGCGTGGTTGCTTCCCGGCGGGGTTTGTCCTCTTGGCCAGCGCCCCCCGCCCGCGCCGGGGCCGGGGGCCCCGGGGCGGCCCACGACCCCCCCCGCCACGACCGGCCGTTGCCGGCAGCGGCGCCACAGCCGTTCGAACGTACTGACCGGCCGGGCATGAATGGGCTGCCGCTGCTGGTAGCGGCGCAGGTCGGCGGCCAGTTCGCTGGCGCTGGTGTAGCGGCGTGCGGGATCCTTGTGCAGGCAATGCAGGCAGATGGTCTCGACGTCGCGGGGCACGCCGGGGCGCAGCGTCCGTGGCGGCACGGGCTCCTGGGATTGCACCTGAAGCAGGGTGTCGATGTCGGTCTCACCCCGGTAAGGCGGACGCCCCACGAGCAGTTCGTACAGAATCACGCCCAGGCCGTGGATGTCGATAGCGGGGCCGAACGCCCCCTTGCGTCCGCCGGCTTGCTCCGGTGCCATGTAGCAAGGGGTGCCCAGGATGGCGCCGGTGCGCGTCAAGGTAGGGTTGGCAACGACGCGGGCCAGGCCAAAGTCGATCAGGATGGGGCTGCAAGCGGACAGGGCCGTTGGCTCCGCCTGGCTAGTAGGCGGTTCGCTCGACGATCCAGCGCTCCGGCTCTCGGGGAGGGCCAGCAGCGCACGGGGCGTGAGCATGACGTTGGCTGGCTTCAGGTCGCGATGCCAGACCAGCCGTTCGTGCGCATGGGCGACCGCCTCGGCCAGGGTGGCCACCAGGTCGACGGCGGCGTCGACGGGGACCGACGTTGTCTGGCGCCGGAGCCAGTCCGCCAGATTGATGCCGGGGCAGAAGCGATAGGCGATGTAGGAAATGGGCCCGATCGTCCCGGCCTCATACACCGGAGCGATGTTGGGATGAACGAGACTGGCCGCGGCCTGGGCCTCTTGTTCGAAGCGGTTGCGCAGATCCGGGGACATGAGGGCAGTAGCGTGCGGCACCTTGAGAGCTACGGGCCGACGCAGGTTGGGGTCCCAGGCAAGGAACATGACGCCGAATCCGCCCCGGCCCAGCTCGCGCTTCACTTCGAAACGGCCAAGCCTCATCCCCGGGACGAGGTGGTCGGGATTGGGCCCGACCGCTCCGGGTTTCTCTTCGAGCGTCCCCGTGCTCAGCCGCAGTCCGTGCAGGTCCGAACTCGCATGGTGACCGAGCCGCAGGCCGAGGATTTCGCTGGTATCGTTGACGGCCTTCTCGCGCAGACTGGAAGGCTGGGAGCGGGGTCTGAGGTCCTGCAGGGCGGCCAGGCACGCCAGCCCCTTGGCCAGGCGGGTCTGCAGGGCCGGATCGGTGTCCTTGGGTACTCCCAACTGGCTCGCTTCCAGGCCGGCTGCGAGGGCCTCGTCCACGGCGACCAGGTGGGCCGTGAACGCGTCGTCGCCGGGTTCGCGGGCCTCGGGCGTCATGGCGGGGGTTCCATCAGTTCCTGAAGCTTTTCGATCGCCCGGGACCAGAGCTTGCGCACGGCATTCGACGTGCGTCCCAACCGCTGGGCGATCTCCTCGAAGGGCATTTCATGCTGATAGCGCAGGAGCAACACTTCGCGGTAATCCTCCGGCAACTGGGCCAAGGCCGCATAGAGAGCCTGCTGCCGCTCGTCGGCCATGAGCTGCCGGCTCGGCGTGGGGATGTCGCCTTCCAGCCAGTCATGCGGCGGCGTATCGTCCGGCGTGCGCGCGTCGAGCGCGATCTCGCGTCCCAGCGCCCGCTTGGCCGTGCCCGTGTAGCCACGGCGAAAGTTCGCCAGGTTGTTCAGGAGCAGCCTTCGCAGCCAGGCCCGCAGTTCCGCCGCGCTCGTGCCGTGAAACCGACTGAAGTCTTGCTGCGCTTCCAGAAAGGTTTGCTGCACCACGTCCGAAGCACCACCTTTGGGCCGAAGCCCCGGCTCCAGCTCACGCTCCGCCACCATCAGCAGGTAAACGCGGCAAGCCTCCAGGACCTCGCCGAGCGCGGCCGCCGACCCGGTCCGGGCCGCGGCCAACTGGTCCGTCTGGAGCTTTTCTTCTTCTGACATGGACTAAGCCCCATCTGGGCCAGAATGTGACGAATCGCAACGAGAATCGACATCAACACTCTAAACGCTGGGAGCGACGACGTCAAAGGAACGCCGGGCCGCTTGCAGCCTGGGGCCCCTGGCCTCCAGGCCTGGCGAAGCGCCAGCTCGGGGGCGGCACCACACGGGACTTGGGCTGAAGCGGCCTGAAGGCTATCATAGTCCGCGAAGGCATCTCTTCTTCTGGCAAGAGGCATGAACGCAACATCTCCGCAAGCGATCTGGCTGAGCGTGGCCGACGGCCTGGTCCCCCGCGAATTCCTGGACGAACGGCTCCCGGCCCATGCACGAATGCAAATGCCCCACTTCTTGCGACGGAACTGGAACGACGCCGACTCCGTGGCGGCCCGCCAGGCCATCATCGCCGAGGCGGGGGCGGCTTCCTTCGAGGAGTGGACCGGCGGACCAGGTGTGCCCCCCGAACTCGCGCTCAAGCAACTGCGCGAGCATCTGCAAGACCTGATGGATCATGACTCCCCCTCGCCGGCCCTTGAACAGCTCCGCAGAGCCATCTACCGCGCGGAGTTTGAAGCCCAAGAGCTGCTCGTGCCCTTGTACTCCGACGTCCTACCGACTCTCGCCGCCTGGCGCGAACTTGGTCTGCAGGTCTGGGTCTGGCATCCCTGGACCGCTTCCTTGACGCACCACTTGCTGAATTGCACCTCGGAGTCCAGTTTGCGTAGCTACATCCAGGCCTGCCGGGAACTTCCTGACGAAGTAGAGAGCGAGCAACTCGCTCAGACAGCCCGCGAGGCCGCCCTGGCGCCGGACCAGGTGCTGGTGGTTTCGGGTGATGCCCGCTTCCTCGCCGCGGCTCGGCAAGCAGGCCTGCGGGGCATCGAGCTACGGCGTGAGCCGGAAGCTGAGTCCGGTGTCGCTCAGTTCATTTCTCGACTCAGTGAGGTGCCTGTGCGGCCCGATCCCGGAACGCGCCCCGGGTCGACTCTCAGCCCTAGCCCCGGGAGCCGGGCGGGGCGCTGAGGACCTGCTCGGCCCGCTCCAGGTGGGTCAGTGACCGCTCGATCACTTGGTGCCGCCAGGCCAGCGATGCCGGGGCAAAGACCTCCAGCAGGCGCTGCCGGGTCCAGTCGTAGGCCGGGTCGCG
>CALLZJ010000462.1 GCA_937858435.1 uncultured bacterium | reverse complement strand
GCCCCGTGTTGTTGCACCGATCACAGCCACGGCCGTAGTAGAACTTCTTGCCCACCACCTCGGCCGGCTTGAGGTTCAACTCCATCAAGACCTCGGGACTGGGCTCGTAGTCCGTTCGGCAGTCGACGCAGATCTTCCGCACCAGCCGCTGGGCCATGATCCCCTCGACCGTCGCCGTGATCAGGTAGGGCTCCAGCCCCATGTCGCGCATGCGCGTGATCGTGCTGGGGGCGTCGTTGGTGTGCAGGGTGCTGAAGACGATGTGGCCCGTCAGCGAGGCCTGCACCGCGATCTGGGCCGTCTCCAGGTCGCGAATCTCGCCCACCAGAATCTTGTCCGGATCGTGGCGGAGTATGGCTCGCAGGCAGGCGGCGAACGTCACACCAATGTCCGCGTTGATCGGAATCTGGAGGATGCCGTCGATGTCGTACTCGACCGGGTCTTCGGTGGTGATGATCTTCTCGCTGATGTCGTTGAGTTCGTTTAAGGCCGAGTAGAGCGTCGTCGTCTTGCCGGCGCCAGTCGGCCCGGTGATCAGGATGATCCCGTTGGGCTTCTTGATCAACTCACGGAAGGACTGGAGCATCTCGGGCTCCATCCCGATCTTGTCGAGATCGAGCTGGACCACGGTCCGATCGAGCACGCGGATGACCACGCTCTCGCCGAACATGGTCGGCAGCACCGAAACGCGCATGTCGACCTGGTTGCCGCCCACGTTGAGTTCGATGCGGCCGTCCTGGGGCAAACGCCGCTCGGCGATGTCCAGGTTCGACATGACCTTGATGCGGCTCGAAATGGCCATGGACAAGTGGCGGGGCGGCGGCACGAGTTCGTAAAGCACCCCGTCGCACCGGTAGCGCATCTTGTATTCGTCCTCGAACGGCTCGAAGTGGATGTCGCTGGCCCGGTCCTTGATGGCCAGCAGCATGACCATGTTGAGCAGCTTGCGGACGGGAGCGGCGTCCTGCAGTTCCTGCAAGCTGGCCAGGTCGATGCTCGTTTCCTTCTGCAGCTTGCCGAACTCGGGATTGTCTTCGAGTTCCTTGATGATGTCGACGATGCTCTCTTGCTTGCCGGCATAGGCCTTGGGCTGCGCGTCCTGGATGGCCCGAGCCGACGCCAACTGGGCCCGGACCTCCTTGACGCCCACGAAGTTGCGCAGGTCGTCGAGGGCGGGCAAGTTGTTCGGGTCCGAGATCGCCACCGTCAGGACGTTGTCCTTCAGTGAGACCGGCACGACCTTGTAGACCTGGGCCATCGTCTCAGGCACCAGGTTGATCGCCTCGGCCTGGAACTTGATTTCCGTGAGGTTGACCGTCTTGAGGCCGTGCTGTTCGCCGAGCGCCTGCAGAAGCTGTTCGTCCGTGATGAGCCCCTTGGAGAGGGCCAACTGCCCGACCTGCTGATTAGTGTCGCGCGCTTCGCTGAGCAGGTCGAAGAGTTGATCTTCGTCGAGGTAGCCCAGGTCGACGAGCACCTGGCCGATCTTGCGTTTGCCGCCCCCGCCGCCGGCGGCGGCCGGCCGCTTGGCTGGGGGAGCCTTGGCGGCAGGTGCCTTGCTTGGCGGGGCCGCGGGCTTGCTCGGAGCCGGTCGGGCCGCGCCGGCAGGTTTGGCGGCGCCGGGAGCAGCGGGCTTGGCGCCGGGCATGACCGGCTTGGCCCCCGCTGGGGTCGGCTTGTTGGGCTGATTCGGCTTCGGTCCGCTAGGAGGCGTGGACATGACCTTGTTTCCTTCGAGTGAAGACCCCGTTAACGACCAGGCCGGCGAGCCGGACGACCCTCTTCCTCATCCTCGTCCTCGTCTTCATCTTCGTCCTCGTCGTCCTCATCCTCGTCGTCGTCTTCGTACTCCTCGTCCTCCATCATGCCGCGTTCGGCCAGCGCGATCTTGTTGGCTAGTTCCGTCGGCCGCGACGACCGCAACAGGACCTCTTCCTTCTCGACCAATCCTTCCTTCCACAGCCGGAACAAGCTCTCATCGAGCAGGAACATGCCGTGCTTGCGGCCGGTCTGGATGCTCGAATCGATGCGGTAGACCTTGTTCTCGCGGATCAGATTCTGGATAGCGGGCGTGACCACCATCATTTCGTAGGCGGCCACCAACCCGTCGGGCTTCTTGGGCAGGAGCGCCTGGGACAAAACGCCGATCAGCGCCGTCGAAAGCTGGGTGCGAATCTGGTCCTGCTGCTCCTTGGGGAACACGTCCACGATGCGGTTGATCGTGCTGGCGGCACCGGAGGTGTGCAGCGTGGCAAAGACCAGGTGCCCCGTCTCGGCAGCTTCGATGGCCGCGTGGATCGTCTCCAGGTCGCGCATTTCGCCGACCAGGATCACGTCCGGGTCCATTCGCAGGGCTCGCCGCAGCGCCTCGCCGAAGCCCGGCACATCCACCCCGATCTCGCGCTGGTTCACCGTGCAGCGCTTGTGGGTGTGGTAGTACTCGATCGGGTCCTCGATCGTGATGATGTGCCGGTCGTAGTTGTCGTTGATGAAGTTGATCATGCTGGCGAGGCTGGTGGTCTTGCCCGACCCTGTCGGCCCGGTCACGAGCAAGAGTCCGCGCGGTCGGGTGATCAGCCGCCGAATCGCGTCCGGCATGCGGATCTGCTCGAAGGTCAAGAACTGGCTGGGAATGCGTCGACATACGATCCCCACGTTCCCCTTTTGCTTGAAGATGGCCACCCGGAACCGGCACTTGTCGGCATAGGCGAACCCGAAGTCCGCCCCACCCCGCTCTTGGAGCTCCTGCTGGCACCGGTCCGGCGTGATGCTCTTCATGAGAGCCATCGTGTCGTCCGGCTCCAGAACCTTGGTCTCCAGCCGCCGCAACCGGCCATGGACTCGCAAGACCGGAGGCTGTCCAACCGAAACGTGCAGATCACTCGCCTTGAGCGTTACGACTGTCTCAAGGAGCTTCTCCATCTGGATGCTGGCCACTCGACCTCCTCTGTGTCAGAAAACCACGTGTCCAGCTTTCAGGCCAGAGGAGATCGCGAATGAGCGCGAACTCATTATGGGCTGCCCGGCACGCGGATCAAGTAAGCGGTCCACAAGACCCATCGAATTCCTCAAGGTGTCCATGTCAATAACTCGCGTAACGGCCGATACGGCATGGACACTTGGCTAACTGACATGAATTGACGTCAAATCGGCGTAACATTGTCCAGTTGGCATCCAACTTGGTCGCCCTAGCTGCCGCTCTCGTGGTGGCAGGTGCTGAGCACCTCGTCCAGGGTGGTGACGCCCTTGGCAGACTTGATGACTCCGTCTTCCAATAGGGTCCGCATGCCAAGCAGCCGGGCCTGTCGACGGATCACCTGGGTCGGCTCGCGTTTGAAGGTCATCTCCCGAATGGCGGAAGTCATCTTCATCATTTCGAAGATGCCGAGCCGGCCACGATAACCCGTGTGGTGGCAATGGCTACAGCCGCGGCCTCTCATAAAGCTGGCGTTCCGGGCTTGCTCATCGGTCAGTCCTGCAGCCCGCAGTTCCGAACGGCTCGGCGTGTCGGGTTCCTTGCATTTCTGGCACACCACCCGGATGAGCCGCTGGGCCATCATCGCGATGACGGACGAAGCCACCAGGAAGGGCTGCACCCCGATGTCGATCAGGCGGGTGATCGCCGAGGGAGCATCGTTCGTGTGCAGGGTGGAGAATACCAAGTGTCCAGTTAGCGAGGCCTGGATGGCGATGTCCGCCGTCTCCCGGTCACGGATCTCGCCCACGAGGATGATATTCGGGGCTTGGCGGAGCATGGCGCGGATGATGCGGGCGAAGGTCAGGCCAATGCCGGCCTTGACTTCGACCTGGTTGATCCCGGGCAGGTAGTACTCGACGGGGTCCTCGGCGGTGATGATCTTGCGATCGGGCCGATTGAGCTCGTTGAGTGCGGCATAGAGGGTGGTCGTCTTGCCCGAACCGGTCGGGCCGGTGACCAGGAAGATGCCATTGGGCCGCTTGATGATCTGCTGGAACCGCTGGTAGTCTTCGTCGCCGAAGCCCAGGTCACGAATGCTGACCTGGATATTGGCCCGGTCGAGGATACGCATGCAGCAGGCCTGGCCATGGTTCGTGGGCAGGACGCTGACGCGCAAGTCGTAGTGGCGGCCGGAGATACCCATCTTGATGCGGCCGTCCTGGGGCCGACGCTTCTCGGCGATGTCCATGTTGCCCATGATCTTGAGGCGGGACAGGATCGCCGGGAGCAGGCGGCGGGGCGGGCTGTCGCGTTCCACCAATACGCCGTCGATCCGGTAGCGGACCCGAATGCGGTCGGCGAACGGTTCGACATGGATGTCGCTGGCCCGAAGCTGAATCGCCTCCTGGATCATGAGGTTGCATAACCGCACGACCGGGGCGTCGCTGCCGTCCAGTTCGATAGTCTTGGCGACGTTCTCGGTCTCGGTGGTGTCGATGGCGGTGTCGGTAAACTCGGCCAGCATCGAGTCGACCGACTCCGTTTCACTCTGGCCGTAGTAGCGATTGATCGATTCGATGATCTGCTCGCGGGGAGCGAGCACGGGCTGGATGTCCTTGTTGAGGATGAAGGTCAGCTTCTGGATCGTGTCCAGGTCCATGGGGTCGGCCATGATGACCTTGAGGGCCCCGTTTTCCTGGGTCAGGGGCAAGATGACGTTCTCCCGGGCCACCGACTCGGGGACGAGTTCCACGACCGAAGGGGGGATGCTGATGTTGTTGAGGTCGACGCATTGCAGGCCGTGAAACTCGGCCATGGCCTGCATCGCTTCTTGCGGCGAGCAACAGCCGAGCTTGACCAGCGTCTCGGTCATCTTGGCGCCGGTGGACTTTTGCACCGCCTGGGCCTCGGCCAACTGGTCGCGGCCGATGATCTGCTTCTTCACCAGGATTTCAGTGAAGTCGCCGCTGCGTCCCTTGCTCATGAGCACATCTCTCCATCACGTCAACAAACGCTCCGTCGAGGCCACCTCGGCCCGGCCGCGGCGCGCACATACCTTCTCAGGGTCCAGAGTAATCGCCCCAACTGCCGCAAGCAAGCACTTTTAGGTGGTGGGGTCAGCGATCCTGCAGACGGATGACGTCCTGTTCGGTAGCGCGCCACTCACCGCGGATAGAGGCTCCAGCGGTTGCCGATCTTCTCGACGGGGACTTCGCGGCCGGCGACGTTGATCTTCATCCCCTTGGGATAAAACTGGCCCGGCAGGTTGTAGATGGGCCGGGCCTCGGGGGTGTAGACGTAGTCGCGGATGTGGATGATCAGGCCGCCGACCTCGGGAATGAAGCGGTCGTCGTCGGTCAGCTTGCCGGGCACGAGTCGGCCGGCACGGAACTCGTAGACCTCACGCCGACCATCGGGGCCCACCATCAGCGGCCGGGACGTCGGCACGATGCCGGCAAACTTCTCAGGCTCCTGTGGCGGCACGTACGGGTCGGGGATGAACCGGCCATGGGTGTCCAGGTTGCCGACGTAAACCTTGTCCCCCCACTTGTGATGCACCCGCGGCGTGAGATCCTGGACGAAGACGCTCCCCGAGACTCTCGAAACGGCCAAGCGAAACTTCTCGTGGTCCCGTGCTGTGTAAAGCGGAGCCCGCTCCTTCCCGCCCCGAATCCGCTCACAAAATCTGCTTGACCGCTCCGCCAATTCGTGTGGAAGGTTGTATATGTCAAGGCCGGGCAACACGCCACGCTCATAAGCCAGAACCTTTGTTCCAGCGGCAGGAACATATACCGAATTCATGAATCGACCATACACAATCGTACCAGAGCGATACTCAAGTAAATCGCAACCATTCCGTGCGCGCTCCAAGTCCAGATGCACCAAGTCCATTCCGACATCTCGCCCACGCACTGTGCGGGGCACAAACTCGCCGAAGTGATCAACAGTACCCTCGAAGATCTGCACTCCCCGTCGAACCCAGTACTTGTCGCCCTCCTGCAAAACGAGCGAGCCCAAGAAGTACAACAGCACTAGACTATGCGCAGCCATCGACAGCCCTTGCTTATGACTGGTTCGCGCTCCGGAATGGGCCTAATCAGTTGACTCCTACGCCGGGGCTGGCTTAGGATCCAGCCTCGCAAGTTCATTAAAATAGTAACGCCTGAGCTCCGCATTCACCGCCGCCTTCACGGGTTGCATTGCCCCGCCATCTGAGAAGTTCTGTAGAAACTTTTGCTGAGCATGATTGTAAACAGAAAAGTCAAACTTCATCCACCAAGTAATTTGCTGGATCTCCTTCACAATGAGTTGTCCGCGCTCCATCTTTCCCCACACAACGAATGTTCTAAAGCTCCACCGGAAGTTGATACTGTGCAACTTCACTGCACCATTCCCCGGTGCAATTCGCGGATGGTCAATCGCCTCCATGAACCACGAACGCTCCGGCGCACCGGGAGTCTGCGCACGGCTCTCGGCTTTGTAGAACGGCTCCGGGTCACCTGGGCCGCCGACCGCTGCACGATCGTTCAAAGGGAACTCAGTATTCGCACTAGGAACCGGCGGGGCAATCAGGTCAGGTCGAAGTCTCCACTGAAACTGCTTAAAGTCTGGATCACCAGAATCCCCGGAGGTCGCCGCGACGTTGCCGGGCAGGTCCTGGCTCCACCCTCTCATATTTTGAACAAAGTACAAGTCGCCATCTGACGGCCGTACATACTCGACGCGAAAGTATATCTCGCCCTGAATCCATGGCGCAGTCCCGTCACCCCACGGGTGGTTCACGTCCCTCCAGTTGCTGTATCTCGGCTTCACAAACTCGGTAACTGTGAAAGAATTCACGACCGGCGTCACGGTGACCTTGTTCTGCTTGAACTGCGTGACTTGGGTAACGCCGCCCACGAACTGCGTCTCGACCGCAAAGCTGACGATGATGTCGCCCATTTCACTCGAAGGCTCCATGCCTTCCAAGTGGACGGCGGGGACGCTGCCCTGGCCTTGAAGGCCTGGCTTGTTACTTGGCGTGAACTGCCATTCGCCGCTCGGGATGAGTTCGTTCCTCTTGTCGGGCGAATCCCAGAAGCGCAATCGGCCCTCTCCGGAATAGGAGACCTCGAGCCGCCAGCGAACGAACTCCACGATTCCCGGGTAGGTACCGCCAGGAGGTACTTGCTCAAGAATCAGCGGCACCACATCGTTTTCATCCGGCGTGAAGCCGACTTCGTAGTCGCGCACAGCCGGTATGTAGTCGGTGACCAGCGAGCCGTTGTCGTGACCGGCTCGAGTAAATGAATGAGAGGCCTTTAGTCTCCGGATCGTAATCCCTGGCAGTGTGGCTGTCAAGGCACTCCCACGCTTAGCACGAGGCCGCCTAGACCGGCCGGGCGATCCGCACGAACCACACCACCCTAGCCGAGCAGCGTGACGGCCACCTGGCGGTTGGGCCCGTCGTACTCGATCCGCAGCCGTCCGAGCACGTCCCGCCCCAGGAGGGCCTGGAACTCGGGCTGACTGAAGCCCCCTTCCAGCACCGCCAGCGGGTCGAGCAGCCGGTGCGTGCTGCCCCCCACAACCAGTGACAGCCCCACGTCATACGCGTTGCTGATCTCGGCCGACATGCCCTGAGCACTGGCCTTGAATTTCACCGCACCGGTCGGGCTCAGACCCAGCCGTCGCAGGAGCTGGCGGTCGATCACGGTCATCGAGGCGCCGGTGTGGAGCAACCCCGCCAGTTGGATGGGGGGCGGCACCGGTTGGCCCGCCTTCAGGAGCGCCTGCCGCCGACTCGCACCGACGGTGATTTGCAGGGGCACGATCGGCCCGGCCGGGCTCAGGGGAATCCGCAAGACGGCCATAGTGCGTTCCTAGGTCAAAATGTGATGAATGGTGTCGACCTCGGCCACGTGCAGAACCAGGAAGGGCTCCAGCCCGTGCAGCAGATAGCCGGCCGTCAGTGCCTCTTCATAGGCGTCCCAGTAACCCGTCACGGCGGTTCCCTTGAAGCCCGCCCAGCGGCCCGCATGCTCGGCACAGGCCTGGTCCCTGAGGGCTTCCCACGTCCGCCATTCGAC
>CALLZJ010000461.1 GCA_937858435.1 uncultured bacterium | reverse complement strand
GCAAGCAGTCCGAAGGCTACAATCCCGAGCGGTTCAGCGATAGCTTCGCCATCTTCCCTGGCGACTTCAACGGCGACGGCTGGACCGACTTCATCCTGGTCGGCTTCCCAGGCAAGGAGGCCTTCTGGTATGAAAACCCGCAAAATGCGTCCGGCCACTGGCGGCAGCACCTGATCTGGCGGAGTGCGTGCAACGAGACATCCCTCTACCTCGATCTCTTCGGCGACGGTCGCAATGTGCTTCTGATGGCCATCCAGCCTGAAGGGCAAATGTGCTGGTTCGAGCCGGGTACCGATCCGACTCAGCCCTGGGAGCCCCGGCCCATCAGTACCCCGAAGTCGCCGGGCACGGAGCCCTTTTCGCATGGACTGGGAACCGGCGACTTGAACGGCGATGGACGACTCGACGTCATTACCAAGCACGGCTGGTGGGAGCAGCCGGCCGAAGGGCGCAGCGCCACGAGCCCCTGGCGTTTCCATCCCGCCAAGATCGGTGAAGACTGCTCGAACATGTTCGTCCTGGACGTCGACGGCGACGGCGTCCCCGACGTGCTCAGCACTTCGGCCCATCGCCTGGGCATGTGGTGGCATCGGCAGGTGCGCGGCCCGGAGGGATCCACGTTCGAGACGCGGGAGTTCAGCCGGGCCTTTTCGCAGACCCATGCCGCCTGCTACGCGGATATCAACGGCGATGGCCAACTGGACCTCGTGACCGGCAAGCGCTGGTGGGCACATGGTCCCAAGGGAGACGTCGACCCGAACGCGGCCGCCCGGCTAGCGTGGTTCAGTATTCGGCCGGGTACGCCGCCCGAGTTTACCATGCATCTCATCGACGAAGACTCGGGCGTTGGCACGCATTTCAGCGTCGTGGACGTAAACGGCGACGGCCTGCCCGACGTGGTCACGGCCAACAAGAAGGGCGTCTTCCTGCTCCTGCAGGCGCGAGACGGCCAGTAACCTTGCGATCCCGGAGTGCTCATGATCTCGCAGGCACTGTTGGACATCCTCGTTTGCCCGCTGGGCAAGAGCAAGCTCAGGCTGGAGGACGACAGCCTCATCTGCGAGCGCTGTGGGCCACGCTTCAAGATCGCACGGGAAGGCTATCCCAACATGCTGATCGAAGAAGCCGATCTGCCCGCGGATTGCAAGCGGATCGACGATCTGCCATGCATGCGAGAGGCCGCCAACAAAGCGGGCAGCAAGCCTGCCTGAGCGGCCGCTCCCGAGGTGGAGCCTAGCCAGCTTTCTCGGCGGCATAGGCCTCGACCAGTTCGACCAGCGTGGCCACGCCGAACCCGGTCCCACCTGCGTCGCGGGCCGGGCTTTCATCGCTGGCGAAGGCCGGTCCGGCAATGTCCAGGTGGACCCAAGGCGTTTCGCGGACAAACTCGCGCAGGAACAGGGCGGCCGTGATCGCGCCGCCATGCTTGCCCCCGACGTTCTTGAGGTCGGCCACGTGGCTCTTGAGTTGTTCCCCATAGTCGGCGGGCAGCGGGAGCCGCCACACCCGCTCGCCGGCCCGATTCGCGGCCGCCTGCACGGAACCTGCCCACCCGTCATCATTGCTGAAGAGTCCCGCGATCTCGCTCCCCAGAGCCACCAGGCACGCCCCCGTTAGGGTGGCGAGATCGACCAGATGGTTGGCCTTGTGCTCCACAGTGTAGTCCAGCACGTCGGCCAGGATCAGTCGTCCCTCGGCATCCGTGTTGCACACCTCGACCGTCTTGCCGTTCCGCGTCCTAACGACGTCGCCGACCCGCATCGCGGTTCCGCTCGGCATGTTCTCCACCAGGGCAATAAGACCGATCACCCGCACGGGCAGAGACAGCCCGCTGATGGCGGTGAGGGCTGCGACCACGGCCGCGGCCCCTGCCATGTCGCACTTCATGTCCAGCATCTGCTCGTTGGTCTTGAGCGACAGACCGCCCGAATCGAAAGTCACTCCCTTACCGACCAGGGCAAGCGTGCGCGGTCCCTGACCAGCGGAAAGCATGACCACCCGCGGCGTACGGGCTGAACCCTGGGCCACCGCCAACAGTGTGTTCATCCGCTCGGCGGACAGGCGCCGCTCATCCATGATCTCGCATTCGAACCCGAACTCCCGGCCTAGGCCGCGACAGCGTTGGGCGAAGCTTTCCGGGAACAACTCATTGGGTGGCAAGTTGACCAGCTCACGGGCTAGGTTGACGGAACTGCCAACCGCGGTCGCCTTGGCCAGCAGAGCGTCAAATCCGGGCGGAGGCTCCGCACTGGCCAACCCGACCTGCACCAGCTCCGGAGCGAAACGCCCTGGCTCGCTCTTGAGCAGGGCAGGGGAGTGGCAACCGTGAAGGAAGCCGCCCACCAGGCCCAGCACGAGAGCAGGCCAATCCAATTCGCCTTCAGCGTCGGGCAACAGCACGTCGACCTGGCGAGCCGCCTTGCCCGCGATTCGCTTGGCAGCGGCGATGCCGGCCCGCCGCAGCGTGCCCCGAGTGGCATCCGACCGAGGTCCGAGCCCAACGAGCAAGAGCCGGGGAGCGGGCGCTTCCTGATCGAGGAAAAGGGGCACGAGTTCGCAGAGCTTGCCGGTGAAGTCGCCCCGTTCCACCAGCCGCTGGAGTCGACCTTCCAGGAGGCGGTCCAGATCGGCGGCCGCAGCCGGCCAGCCCTCCTCCCAACTTGGGACGACGAGCCAATCGGTGCGAAGCCCTTGGAGCGGCGTATGCCGCAGAGCTACATGCATGGGGTCTTCCTGCCTTAGCGGGGGAGTGCTTCCAGACGCAAGCCTTCTTCCACGTCCTTCACGAAGTCGGGTCGGGTCCGGCGAAGCTCCGCGATAAAGGCGGCGGCCTTGGCGTGGTGGGCAGTCGCGCCACAGCTCAGGGCATAGCGGACGATGTTGCGCTGGGTCATGGGGGCCGCGGCCGCGGGAGTGCCGTAGAGGCCCAGGATCACGTCGGTATGATCCCAAAGCTGCCAGCGGCGCAGATGCTCCATGACCAGGTCCATGATGTCCGCTTGCTTCAGCATGAGGCCGGAGAGGGCTAGGACCTGCGGCTTCACGGCGGCGCCGTGGGCCGAATAGAGGAAGGTCATGGTCGTGAGGACGCCGCGCTTACGGACGAAGGACATCTCTGACGTGGTGACCACGTCCTGGGCTACGCGCCAGCCTTCGGCGGGATTGAGCTGGATGAGTCCGGCCAGCAGCCCGTCGATGGCGTTGCTCATCCGCTCATCGGGCCGCAGCACGCAGCCCTTGAGCAAGGCGACGTCGCGAGCTGGATCGCCACAGGCCCCCAGGAGATAGCCATAGAGGCTGAGGCGTGCCGGGTCGGTCTTGGGGTCCGTCAGCCAGGTCCGGAGCTTGTCCGCCGAGAAGGACGGAGCAGCCAGGGCAACGCTGCGATTGCTGGAAGTGGCGAATTCCTTGTAGGCATCGGCGGCCACCTCGGGCTCGGCGTCGTTCAGGAAGTCGAACAGATAGCGGAGCCGGGCGGCCATGGTCTCGTCGGTCTCGGCTTTGCCGCGCGGCGGCAGGTTCTTCAGGTAGTTCACAACCCGATCCGTGCTGAAGACCAAGCTGCGGTAGACGTCGTAGGCACCGTCCACGACGTCGACGAAGATCATGAACTTGATTTTGGGGTTGGCGGGCACATATCGGTTGATCGGAATCGTCTTGCGTTCCTTGAGTGTGCCGTCGTCCTTGATCACGGCTTCGATGAGGAACTCGCTGGTACCGTCCACGGCGTTGGGGTTGAGACGGGAGGACGCCACGGAGCCGAACACCACGAGCCGGGCCCGTTCGATCTCGATTGTGAACGGATCGCCAAGATTGACGCACAGGACGCAAGCCTGGACTGGGGCCCAGAGCCCGAGTAGGGCCAGCCCCAGGAGCGTCAACAGGCAAGCAAGCCAGCGGTGGCGGGACACCCTCACGTGCTTAGTCTCCGTTAGGATCGGCCTTGGGCGGGACGGGCGGTAGCGGCGCTTCCAGTTCGAGCAACTCCTCGATCTGACGCACGAGATCGGGCTGCACCCGTCGTTGCTCGGCGATGAAGGCCTGCGCCTCGGGATTAGGGCAGCGGATGGCATATTTCACAATAGCCCGCTTGATGATCGACACGTCATGGCTAGGGGCGGCATGCAGGGGCAGGACCTTCTTGCTGAGAGACCATTCCTGCCACTTGCGTAGGTCGTCAATGACGAGGTCGGCTATGTCCTTCTGGCCTAGCAGCGTCTCTAGGGCAGCGAGCAGGGCCGACTTGGGCACCAGGGTGGGATGGTAGTCCCACATGAATCGGAGGGCCCTTAGTCCGCTGTAGCGGGTCTGAAACTCGCGCTTCTCGTCCGCGACGATCCCCTTGAGCGTGGCCCAACCCGCGGTGTGGTCCAGCAGCACGTACCCGGCCAGCACGCCGTCCAGCCCCGTGAGCTGGGCCCGCTCCGGGTCAGCGAGCAGTTCCTTGAAGACGGCTACGTCGTCTTTCTGACCACAGTGGCCCAGAAGCATGCCGTAGAAGCCGAGGCGGAAGGCGGGCGTGTTCGGATCGCGGAGCCAGTGGACGAGCTTGTCGCGCAGCTTGGCGCGGTCGCCGGCCTCGATCATGCCCAACACGTCCTTGTAGTCGGACGAGGCGAACTCCCGGTAGGCGTCGGTCGCCAGTTCGGGGTCCTCATGATCGAGGTAGTCGAAGTAGAACTTGAGCCGCTTCGGGGCGGGGGCCTCCTCGAGGGGCAGGGCCCCCTTGAGATAGGTAACCACGTCCTTGTCCTTCATGGGCAGGCCGCGGTAGGGGTCGATCCGGTCCTGGAACAGATCGCAGAACACCAGGAAGTAGATGGCCTGGTCCTTGGGTCCGACGGGGATGTACCGCGGCAGGACAAGCTTTGACCTGTCCTTGAGAAATTCGTGCTCCTTGACCACGGCCTCGATGTTCAAGTCGGTCGTGCCCCCCTCGGTGCCGTCCGGGTTGAGCCGAATCTGGGGATTGGCCAGCGTGCCGAAGACGACGAAGCGTGCTTGCTGCACTTCCTTGGCCAGCGTCTGGCCCTGCATCGCCCCGCAGAACGGGCAGGCACTGGCGACAGGCGCCAGGAGCAGCGTGGCCACGGCCAAGGTCAATCCCAAGCCAACACATGCCAGCCGACGGATCATGGCGTCGTACTCCGCGCGAATGAGCCTGATTCAGCTATTCTACTGAGTCAGGTACGGCCGTGCGGGCTTGGGCCGGGCCTCGATACTAAAGACACGCATGAGCGGCTTCCAGCCGTCTTCCATTTGGAGGAAGTCGAGGCGGCCACGCACCGCCACCCATTCGCCCTCCTTAAAGTCGAGTGGCAGCCGGGTAGAGCAGATCATGACCACGTGCTTGGCGTCGCCCAGACAGCAAGCCATACGGAGCTGCACGACGTAGAAGAGGCTTCGTGAACTGCCGGGCTGCTCTGGGGCCTTGTGAAACTGCCCGACAGTTTCGACGTTGGGATAGGTCTGCCATTGATCGCGCTGAATCGTGTTGCTGGCGATGCGCTCCAGCGTGGCCAGGTCGGTCATCTGGGGGGAGCCGCCCGGGTCGATCTCCTGCACCACGGTATAGCCGGCCAGTGAGGCATAGAGCGAACTGCTGATGCCGAGCGCGGGCTGGTTCAGGCCCAGAACCCAGGCCCGTTGCAAGAGGTCCGTGGGATCGGCCAGCACGGGCCGGTAGCCCCGCGTTTGCGACTGGACCAGGTCATTGCTGTAGGCCTGAATCTGCTGTTCGTTTGGAAGTCCCATGACGCTCAAGAGCAGGGGGATAACGAGCGGGACATACTTGACCGGCGACCAACCGTGGTCGTGGCCGTGACCGTCGTCATCGTCATGATCGTGGCCGTGATGGTGATGATGGTGGTGGGCATGGCCTGGACCGTGGTCGTGCTTATGGTCGTGATCATGGCTGCACTGAGCATGATCGTGGTCATGGTCATGCTTGTGCTCGTGACCGTGGGCTGGGCCGGTCAGTGCCGGATCGAGAACGTGTTCGTGATGGTGGGAACTGGGGCCGCCGGCCACCAATTGCCAAACCTGGATGAGTGAGAGGCCCAGGAGCAGGATGCCGCCCAGGAGCACGCTCACTTGCAGCCAGGGGACGAGCAGGGAGAGGGGGCCGCGGGTGCCGCTGCGTGGGTCCTGGAAGACGTAGAGGCCCACCATGACGCCGCCGAAGCAGAGTGCAATGGCCACGGAACAGACGCGTTCGAGCATTTCGCCATGTTTGCTCATGACAGGCTCCTAAGGGGCGCCGGGGGTTGCGGCTTGGTTCAGGTAGTGCACGGCGACGGCGAGCAAGAAGCAAAGTAGCACCACTGAACCGATGATGGTCCAGATCAGCCTTTGGCGGAAGACGCGGGTGTACATGAAGTAGAGCTTGATGTCCATCATGGGCCCGACGAGCAGGAAAGCGAACTTGCTGCTGAGGGCCATCTCAACCGGAATCGGCAGGTTGGCGGCCACGAAAGCATCGGCCTCGGAGCACAGGCAGAGGACCAACGACACTGCCATCATGACCAGAATGCTGATGACCGGGTTGGCGACCAGCCCGGGGGCCAGTTCAAGCAGCCGGAAGGTCTGCAGGGCAGCCGCGAGCATTGCCCCAATGCACAAGTAACAGGTGATGTCGACGAAGTCATGCAGGGTGACCTCAGAAATGTTCCAGAGGCGCTGCTTGATGGGCTTCTTCGGTCCCGGAGCTGGAGGGGGCGGTGGCGAGTCGGCGACGACGGCGTCGTCAGACGCCTCGTGGTAGCGGCCCACGCCCCGAATCGGAAGGACAAGGTTCGCCGTGCCATAACGATGGGCCATCCAGTTGACCAGCAGGCCCACGAGGAACGAGACGAGCACGGCGCCGCCGACGCGGAGGGTCGTCATCTGCTCGCTGGTGATGCCGTCGATCCGCTGTTCTCCGGAGAAAGCGGCATAGGTGGACAGGATGACGATGGGGTTCACGATGGGGGCCGCGAGCATATACGCCACGGCGCAGCCAAGGGGCAGCCCCTTGCTCAAAAGCCGGCGCATGACCACGACGATGCCGCACTCGCACATGGGAAAGATGAGCCCCAGAAAACTGGAGCCCAGAATCGCCAGCCAGCGGCGCTTCGGAATCAGCCGGGCAAACCACTGCTGGGGCAGGAGTTCTTCCAGCGTCCCGGAGATGAGGGCGCCGAGGATAATGAACGGCAACGCCTCGTAGATGATGCTGGGGAAGATGACCAGGAAACGATCGACATTGCTGATGGCGGTCATGAACTCCATCCTGATTGGCGCCGGCAGGGTCCCGGCGGCTGGGATTCAACAAGGGACTCCGTCCCGCAAGCGCTTTCCTCTCAGCTCCTCACCTTGACTAGCCCGGTCGCACCACGGCCCGCGGGCCTCGGACCCACCGACCCACCACGATCGAGACGCAGAACAGCGACACGCCGAGCAAGACGATCACGCCTCCCGATACCAGATGGACCGGGCGGCCACCCAGCGTCGGCGTCCAGCCGACGCTCAGCACGAACCCCCCGATTCCCATGGTCAGGGCCAGGACGGCCGTGTACCAGAAGAACTGGCGCAGGTTCCGGGCCAGGTTGCCGGCCGTCGCTGCGGGCAGGATCAACAGGGCATTGATGAGCAAGGCACCCACCATCTTCAGCGAAATGTTGACCACGATGGCCAGCAGCACGATGAACAGGTAGTTCCCGAGCTTCACCCGCACCCGTCGGGCACGAGCCAGGCTGGCATTGAAGCTCGCGAACACCATGCGATTGTATTGCCGCAGCAAGAAGCCGACGGTAAGAAGGAGCACGGTCGCCAGCAAGACGACGTGCCGGCCGCCCACGGCCAGGGGATCGCCAAACAAGAAGTTCTCGGGACTCGACCGGGACCCCAAGCTGCTCATCGCCTTCAGGAGCACGGCCCCCAGCCCCATCGCGCCGGCAAAGAAGACGCCGATCACCGTATCGATCGCCAGCGTGGTCTGGTCGCGGACATAAGCAATGAGCACACCCATGCCGGCCCCAAAGAGGACCATACACAGCAGCACTCCGTCGTCGGAGGTGAACCAATCCATGAACAGGAGAATGTACCCTAGCGCGACCCCGGCAAAGGCACAGTGAGCGAGGGCATCGCTGAAGAAGGCCATGCGGTTGGTCACGACCAGCGACGAAACCAGCCCGCACAGGAGGCAAGTGAGGCTGACGCTGATAAGGGCCAGAACGTTGGCTTCATTGGAGAGAAGGGCATCTGGCCCGAGCGAGGTCAGTGACCAGTGCTTGATGTCGTAAACCAGGTCCTCAACCCAAAGGGCCGGATAGGCATGCCACCGATACTCCGGCTCGATGACTGCCACCCGGTCGCTCACCAGCGTAACCACGACCGTGGCCCCGGCCGAGACATACGTCGGCAGGAGGCTCAGGTCCGTAGGCAGGCGGCGCAGGCCGGTCAAGAACATCGTGGCAGGGGAGAGGGGAAGGGTGCGCGTTTGGCCCGACTCGTCTCGAACGGTGACGGTAGACCGCCGCTCGTCGATCTGAATCAAGGCCCCGCGGACTGCCACTTCGGCCGAGGGACGATAGACGACGACCGCCGGTTGAGTGGCGGTCACGGTGCCCTGGGCGGACAGGCACAGGCACAGCAGCAGTCCCATGAACAAGCGCAGTCTCCTCGGGAGCAGCGGCCCATCCGCTAGAAGGTTTACGATGGGGCCCGCGCGGGGGTTCATGGCGGCTCAGGTTCAGCAGGTTGAGTGGTTGGCGCGGGGGCCGCGATTGGCCCCGGAATGGGGACTGCCAGCGGGCCCGGGCGTGAGGGCGGTGCCGCCGCCGGTGGTGCAATCACTACAGGCTGTTGCTGCAGCGATTGCCACCAGTCCTTCTCCAGGACGAAGAACAGGAAGGTCCACACGATGGCCGCCACGATGCTCTTGCCGTAGATCCAACGTGATTTGGAGCGAAGCACGGCCTGAAGCTCGGGATTGGTTACGGGTTGCCGGCCGGCGTCCAGGTCGCACTGCCCTTTGGCCACGAGGAAGACACACGTCTTGGCCTTAGCCTGGAACAGAGCCAGGTAGGCAAAGAAGAAGGGCACGAACAAGCTGATCCGAATCCAGGGATTCACCTCGTAGACGATGCCCAGGACGCCGGCAACGATCGCTGCTAGGAGCACGACCAGGCCGATGCCGTTGCGTTGCCGCTGGCCGCGTGGTCCGATGTTGGCAGCGGCCGCGGGCCGAATCCGCTCGGGGGCCGGGGGCGGCGGCATCGATTCGGGTGTGGCATTCGACATGATGGAAATCCTCAGGGATCCCGCGTGGCGAACGAAACATAATGGGCATTATCGGACGTTGGACCGTGCCACGATTCCGGCGGCCCACGTCTGATAATCGTTCTTATGTTTCGCTGGCGTCTGGCTCATTGGAACATGCCCATCTTCCGAAACTTGGCGTAGCGTTGCCGCACAAGCTCGTCCGAACTTATGCCGCGCAGCTCGCGTAGTTGCCGCAGCAGGTGTCGCTTCAGTGTGACGGCCATCTCGCGCGGCTGGCGGTGGCTGCCGCCCAGCGGCTCGGGGATGACGTCATCCACGACGCTCAACCGCTGCAAGTCCTTGGCGGTCATCTTGAGGGCCTCGGCAGCCCGGGACTTGGTCTCATCCGTGGCGGTCTTCCACAGGATGCCCGCGCAGCCTTCCGGGCTGATCACCGAGTAGTAGGCGAACTCGAGGATGCCGACCCGGTTGCCGACGCCGATGCCCAGAGCCCCGCCCGAGCCTCCCTCGCCGATCACGACGCAGATGATGGGCGTCGGGATGCGGGACATTTCAAGCAGGTTGTACGCAATCAAGTTGGCTTGCCCCCTCTCCTCTGCCCCGATGCCCGGGAAGGCGCCCGGGGTATCGATCAGGCAGATGATTGGCAGTCCGTACTTGGCGGCCAGTTTCATCTTGGTGATGGCCTTGCGGTAGCCTTCGGGATGGGCACAGCCGTAGAAGCACTCGGTCCGCTCGGCGAGGTTGCGGCCCTTGTGGTGGCCCATCAGCATGACCTTATGGTCGTCGAGGTGAGCCAGGCCGGTCCGCAAGGCACGGTCGTCACCGAAGGCCCGGTCGCCGTGGAGCTCTACGAACTCATCGAAGATCATCTCGACATAGTCGAGGAACTGCGGGCGGTCGGGGTGGCGGGCAACTAGGACGGTCTGCCAGGGGGTCAATTGGCTGAAGATTCGGCGTTTGAGGGCGGCCAGTTCGCGGCGGATGCGGCGGACTTCCTCGCTGGCCGTGCCGTCGGAACCGTCGCCACCCGCAGCCGCTTCCAGGCGGGCCAGGCTGGCTTCCGCCTCGTAAATGTCTTTTTCGAACGGCAGTTGATAAACCGTCGCCATCCGCGCCTCACTCCAGCCCCGGCCTCCGCCAAGGCCTCCCCCTGCCCCGATGGCTGGTTCCAGGCCCGGCGCGGCTCCCTTGACCCCCTGCTAGCGTCCGTCCATCTCCAACTTGTCGGTCTTGTAGATTTTGATCTGGCGGAAGGCGGAGGTCACTTCGTGCATGGTCTTGGGTCTTTCCCTTTTGTCCTTGGCCAGCATCCGCAGCAACAGGTTGGAGCACTCTTCGGTCACTTCCGGGTTCGCGACCAGCGGCGCGACTGGCTTTTCCTTTAGGTGCTTGTTGAGGAGATCGTTCGGCGTCATGCCGCGGAACGGCGGCCGGCCCGTGGTGATCTCGTAGACCGCGGCCCCGAAGCTGTAGACGTCGGCCCGCTCGTCCAGGGCCCGGTTGAGAATCTGCTCGGGCGACATGTAGCTCCGGGTACCGGCGGTCCGCTTCTTCCGCCCCAGCCACGCGAACCAGCCCTCGCTCCGGCGAATGCGCTGGGCCAGGGCAAAGTCGATGAGCCGCACTTCTCCCGCGCTGTTGACCAGGATGTTGTCCGGCTTGATATCGCGGTGCACCCAGCCCTTGTCGTGCATGTGAGCCAGGCCGCTGCCGGCCTGAATGATGATCGATCGGGCCTTCTCGCGGACAACGTCATGCTTGCGCACCAGGCGCATCTTCAGATTGCCGCCCGGGAAGAACTCCATGATGATGTGCGGGTTGGACTTGCTTTCCGAGACCCGCGGCATCTTGATGATGTTCGGGTGGTGCATGGACATGCCGACCCTGGCTTCATGGAAGAGCAGCCGCCGGTGGTAGGAGTCTTTCTCGTGCTCGGGCAACAGCACCTTGAGGGCGAAGTGCCGGCCGCTGCCTGGCTCCATCGCTTCCCAGACCTGGCTGGTCTGGCCGGTCATCATGAGGTTCAGCAGCCGATAGCCGCCGACTTGGACTTCTGTGGCCACAGGCGCCGTCACTCAGTTCGAAAGGCATCGAAACCCAGGGAAGGAAACACACTTAGAGTGTAACAAATCCTGCCGCTCACGTCACGGATGAACGGCCCGGCCTGAACTGCGGACCCGGGTCGTCGGCGTCGGGCGGCCGCCACTCGCTGGCAACTGGGACTAGAGCTTTTTAAGGTACTCGATCAAGTCCCTTCGCTCCTGCTCCGTCAGGCCGTCGCCGAACGTATGGCCGCCGTTCCCTTGCCCCGGCTGCGTTGTGTCGTAGACCCGGCGGCGCTCGATGCCGGGCAGCGACGAGTCGGCCGGCCCGTCGAGCACTTCGATCTTCCAACCGACCCGGCTCGGATCGTAATCCGCCGCTCCCGTCCGGTAGCTACGAGTGAAGTAGGTGGGCCGGGCTTCCGAGTTGAGGACATGGTACAGCGTGGGCGCGGAACCGTTGTGGAAGTAGGGGGCGGTGGCCCAGATGCCGTCGAGCGGCGGGGCCTGGTAGCCGCGGGGCAACCGATAAGTCATTTTCTGGCCGTCGGGACCCAGTTCGGCCCCGAACCAGGTGGCTTCGTAGTGCGTTTTGGCCCGCTCGGTGATGGCCAGGGCTCGAGTCGGATCGGTGCCGATCTCGTCCAACTCGACGATCTTGTTAGGGTACTTGCCGTCTGGACCATACGTACCGTGGCAGGTCGCACACCGCTGCTCGAAGAGCAGCTTCCCCCGCGCCGCCCGCGTCTCATCAATGGGATACGGATAGGGCGGTGGCTCGAGACTGAGAATGAAGGCCTGAATATCCTGGAACGTCGGCTCCATGGCCTTAAGTTGCGCCAGAGTGGTCAGCGGGCTGAGGGTGAACTGCATGAGCGACCGCACCGAATGGGCCGGGGTGCCGCCGTCATGGTACATGGTCCGCTTCTTCTTCAGAAGCCACCAGGCCGGCGGGTCTTCGCCCAGGTCCGCCCGCAGTCCCAGGGCGAGGGGCTGAGGGCGCCGGGGTAGGGCGGCGGTACGGAGCGAGAAAAGGAAAATGGCCATGGCCGCCGCTTCGGACGTGCCCCGAACGTTGGTGAACGGGAACAGGACCTTCCGCTGCCGATCTCCCAGCCCCGACATTTCCTCAAAGAGCGCTTCGATGTCCAGGCTGCTGTTCCCGAGGCCGATGTAGCTCTGGCCCAGGATCGAGCCGCCATGACAGATCATGCAATCATTGGTGATGCCACGTCCCCCGAGCACAGTTTTGGCCGGCCGCAGCCCCATGGGCAGGCCGTCGTTCTCGTAGGGAGCCGGGTGCAGGCCGTAGCGCTCGGCAAAGGCGGCGGCATAGCCGGCTGGCTTCTCAGAAACGCCCCATTGCTTCCAGACCTCGTCGTAGGCCGACCGTGGCCAGATGGCGACGTTGAAGGCGCGAGTGGTCAGGGCCGTACGGCCTCGCTCCGGGTCGGCTGCCCAGGTGATCGCCCACCCGCCGCACAGGCCCAGCAGCACGAGCACCATCACACGTCGTCGCATGGCCAGCCTCGCTATTGCGGCTAGGGAACTGCTACAATCCTTCATTGTAACCACAACCCACCGAGTTGGGGAACCCGCTCGCTCATGCCCCATCTCCCTTCGTTCGCCGACTTCCAACGTTTGGCTGTGGGCCAAACCGTGGTCCCGGTCTACCGGCAACTGACGAGCGACACCCTGACCCCGACCCTGGCCTTCCACAAGATCGCAAGCGGTGCCTGGTCGTTCCTCTTTGAAAGCGTAATAGGCGGCGAACGCATCGGCCGGTACAGCTTCCTCGGCTCGGGCCCCAGGCAGCCCTTCCAGGCCTGGGATCGCCAGGTTGAGACTCGGGCCGATCCGCTCACCGTCCGTGAGACCGCGGCGGACCCGCTCGAACGCTTGCACGCGGAGCTGCACCGCTTCCGTGCCCCGCAAGTGCCCGGCCTGCCCCGCTTCTGTGGCGGAGCCGTGGGCTTCGCTTCCTACGACACCGTGCGCTGGTGCAAGCCCCTGCCCCAACCGCCTCCCGACGATCGCGGCCTGCCCGACCTCTGCTTCGGACTCTACGATCGCATGGTCATCTTTGACCATATCAACAAGACGATCGCCGTCGTCGCCCATGCCCATCTCGATGAACCGGCCGTGGACATGCGAGCGGCCTTCGACTCGGCCTGCCGCCGCGTCGACGAATGGGTCGAACGGCTGGAATCCTCACCGGCCTCGCTGCCGATGGCCGACGTCGACCTGTCCCAGTCGGTTAGTCCGATTCTCGATGCCGACCGCTGGCAGGCGAACTTCACCCGGGAGCAGTTCGAAACGGCCGTTCTCAAGTGCCAGGAGTACATTCGAGCTGGCGACGTGTTCCAGGTCGTCCTGAGCCAGCGGTTCCGCACCGAAACAACGGCCGACCCCTTCGACATTTATCGGGCCTTACGCGTTGTCAACCCCTCGCCCTTCATGTTCTACCTGCGGTGCGGCGAGTGTACGCTCATCGGCAGCTCGCCGGAGATCATGGTCCGCGTGGAAAACGGCTGGGTGACGGTGCGGCCGCTGGCAGGAACGCGACGCCGGGGCCGGGACGAGGAGGAAGACCGGCGGTTGGCCGAGGAGCTACAGGCCGATCCCAAGGAGCGATCTGAGCACATCATGCTGGTCGACCTGGGGCGTAACGACGTGGGCCGCATCGCCGTCCTGGGCTCCGTCGAACTAAGCGACGTGATGAGCGTCGAGCGTTACTCTCATGTCATGCACCTCTCGAGCACGGTTCGAGGTCGGCTCCGGCCCGAGGCAGCGGCACTAGATGCACTACGTGCAAGCCTGCCGGCCGGCACCCTCAGCGGCGCCCCCAAGGTGCGGGCCATGCAAATCATCGACGAGCTGGAGCCCTGCCGGCGCGGGCCCTACGGCGGTGCCGTGGGCTATATCGACTTCACGGGCAACATGGATACCTGCATCGCTCTGCGGACGCTGGTGCTGCGGGAGCGTGTCGTGGACTTGCAGGCGGGGGCGGGCATCGTCTACGACAGCGATCCGGCAGCCGAGTACGAGGAGACACTGAACAAGGCCCGGGCCCTGGTGCGGGCGCTCGAGATCGCGGAGCAACAGCTCTAAGGAGAAAACGAAACGGTCCGCGTGGTCGATCCACGCGGACCCTGTGGTTTACGGTGCGAAGGCAAACGCCGTGCCGGTCAGGACAGGAAACCGAATCTACTTCGGCGCCCGCCGAATCGACTTGATGAAGACGTCCTCCTTGGGCACGTTGGCGTGTTGCCCGACCGTCTGCGTCGTCACGCCCTTGATCTTGTCGACGACGTCCATGCCCTCGATCACCTTGCCGAAGACCGCATAGCCTACCCGATCCTGGGCATAGGCCCGGTCGAGGCCGGTGTTGTCGGCGACGTTGATGAAAAACTGGGCCGTGGCGCTGTCGGGCTCGCTGGTGCGGGCCATGGCAATCGTGCCGCGGCGGTTCGACAGCCCGTTCCCGGCTTCGTTCTTGATCGGCCGCTTGGTCGGTTTCTCCTGCATGCCGGGGAACATGCCGCCCCCCTGGATCATGAAGTTGGGAATCACTCGGTGGAAGATCAGCCCGTCGTAGTGCTTCTCGTCGACGTAGGTCAAGAAGTTGCGGACGGTGATGGGGGCCTTGTCGGCGTAAAGCTCGAGCTTGATTGTGCCCATGGACGTTTCCATGATCACGTGCACGGTCTGCTCGTCGGCCACCGCGGAGCCGAACATGGCCGGTGCAACCGCCGCCGCCGCGAGCACCAACAGGCCCAGCACAATCCAAATAGCCTTGGGCATGGGTTTCTCTCCAGAGGGTTTCTTTGCGTCCACCATGCCCTCATCTTAGTTTCCCGGGGTGTCCCCGTCACCCGTTGGCGGCCTGACCCCTCAGATCGGCCTTCGCTTCCGAGTTTCTGCTGGAAAAGTGGCCAAACAGGCCGTACCCTGATCAGATGCCTGCTGGAGCGGGAAGACAACTTCCCGCGGGCCGAACCTTCACGCGCACCCCCGCCGACCGGTGCGCTCGCTCCTGGATGGCATGGACTCACTTCCGCTCACTGCCGAACTGCTGCCCGAACTCGCCGAGGCAGTCGACCCGGGCACCACGCCCCTCTGGACCGCGCTACGACGGGTCCGGATGCCCCTGTGGTGTACCCTTGAGGGCGATTTAAGCTCTCCCAACGGGACCAGCGATCTTGCCTACGTCCCGGCCCTGCCCCTTTCAGAACTGGGCGATCCAGCCTTTCGTTCGGACCATGGGCTCGACTACGCCTGCGTTGCCGGCGCCATGGCCAATGGCATCGCCTCGGTCGACCTGGTCGAAGCCATGGGACGGGCTGGCATGGTCGGCTTTTTCGGGGCCGCGGGGCTGGACCTGGCCAGCGTCGGCCGGGCCGTGCGGGAACTCAAGAGCCGGCTGGGCGAACGTGCTTTCGGCATGAATCTGATTCACAGCCCCAGCGAGCCGAACCTCGAAGCGGCCGTCGCCGACCTCTACCTGCGCGAACACGTCAC